>NZ_JALHBH010000097.1:0-102587 GCF_022836805.1 Pseudomonas sp. RGM 3321 | reverse complement strand
CCACTACAACGGTCGCGCTGAGATCGAATTCCTTACCTTGTGCCTTGCCGGTATCTGGCAGGGAAGTGACATTGAGGTCGCGGCCTACGCGTCCGACCACGTCGTTGCCGCGCAGTGTTGCACCGGCAATGTTGGTGTCCTGGCCGCTGGTGAAACCGAGGTGATTACCGGCGTACAGGTACGCTTCCTGCTGCTGTTTGCCTTCGCGCTCCAGGTCGCCTTTGCCAATGTTGACGCTGGCGTAAACACCGAAACCTCTTGGGCCGATGGCGATCCCGGCCTCACCGCCGGCATTTTTTCGGGTGTTCTCGATGGAGCTATTGTTCTGGGCGGCCTTGCAAACCTTAACAGGCTCTCGCCAACTACACCTGATGCGTAATCATCAAACTTAAGACAATTGATAAAAAGTAACTATCGGCCCATAATCTTGGTCTGTAATTGAAATTTCTACAGAAAATCTTCTTTCTGGAAACTTATCTTTCAGGACAAGCCTCCAAGACAGTGCAAGCACGCTTGCCAATTGTTCAAATATACGGTCATCAATATCACCCGAACATGAATCGAACACATCGTATAAATGAGTGTGATTTAACATTTTCTCTGTTGCTTGAAGATCACCATTAAAGTGCGTCAACCAAGAAACAAAAATATCAGCATCATATTTCCCCTCTAAGAAAACTCCCTCTTGAACAACAACAAAATCAGGAAATAGAAGTTTGCATGACAATAATAAATCCTCAGGATTGCATACATTGCTTATGTATGAGAATTCGTCAACCTTATCTTTATCAACCCACCCATCCTTCCAAGCCTCATATCGCGCCAACCCAACGAAAGGAGAAAGTGTATTAACTTTTATCATGATATCTCATCCAAATTGGCGGGACGTGGTGCGAATTTAGTCGAAGGCGATTGAACTCTAACAGTTCCATCGGGCAATGTATTTCTTCCGTACTCTATTACATGTGGAGTAGGCACATTTGCATGGGCTGCGCCAGTTACATCTACTCGTTTAACGATCAGCCCCTCTGAATCATATACGGCGTAGCTTGTGATATTACCTTGATTATCTGCCTGCAGATACATAGGAAAACCTTGGCATATACGCTGCATCCCTAGGATGCGATTACAATGAACAACGGAGCCATCAGGCTTCTGAAAAAATATAGTTTTTATGCTCTGAGCACTAGGCTTACCCCACGTTCTAGTAGCTGCTGCTGGCGATCACGTTGATGTCGCGACCGGCCTGGGCCGTCAGGTCGCGTCCGGCGCTGACTGTGGAGCTCAGTTGCGTGATGCTGGAGTTGCTGGAGTTCGCACCGCGTGTCTGGCCTTTCTCGGCCTGGGCCGAGTCGATAGCCACATCGCGGCCCGCAGAGCTGCTCAAGTCACGACCGGCCTGCAACACGCTGCCGGTGTTTTTCACGTCACGACCCGCTTGCAGGGACATGTCGTTAGCCGCTTCGATACGTGCCGCGCTGTCAGCGAAGTCCTTACGCCAAGTCGCATCATCCGCAGCACTCTGATGGCTGGTCACCGTGCGCTCGTTAATGACATCGCCGCGCAGGGCGGTCAATGTCACATCACGTCCGGCGATAATGCCCCCCGACTTGTTGATCAGGTCATTACCTGCCAGCAGGTCCAGACGGTTGCCAGCTTCTATCAGGCCGCTGTTGACCAGATCATTTCCAGCAGCAGCCGACAGGTTATTGGCCGCTCGCAAGGTGCCGACGTTGTCGAGATTTTGCCCCGCGATCAGCGAGACGTCGTTACCGGCAATCAATGCACCGGTCGGGCCAAGGCGATTGCCGGCCTGAGCCATATACAGCACCGGCATCAGCACTTTTTCGCCATTCACTTCATGCTCTTCGAGCCAGACGATGTCATGGGTCAGCGCTGCGACTTGTTGTGAGTTCAGCGATACGCCGACCGCCAGATTCAGCTGCTGCTTGCTGGCGATTGCGTTGTTCATCAGGTACTTGAACTGCGCCTCGTTGGACGATGGTTCAGGCCGCGAGATTCCAGATAGGCCAACGCTTCGGGCGATTTCTTGAAATTAGCGTGGTAGAACTCGACCATCGAACGCAGAAGCGCTGCGCTTAGAAATCAGAAGCGCCTGCGGCTGAAGGGAGGTGCCGAGCATGTTTTCCAGTAGCGCGGCGTTACGCAGCTGTTGCACCCGTGCGGGAACGACCAAGACGAGCAGCTAAGGAAGGGAGATTTTGCAGTAAGCAGATAAAACAATACCGTCGCGAGGCCGGTATTGGGAGAATGTAATCACTGTACAGTCAACTTAACTCAATTGATTTCAGCTGCCCCTCTGCATCGCACAAAATAACAACCGTACCGTAAGGGCAATCTAGAGTTATCACTTTATCCTTGTACTCTTCATCAATAACTCCAGATGCCCTTCGAATAGAGCTATCGAATCTAATCTCTAGAAAGTAGCCTTCCCCATTATCTTGATTTGGCAAGGCATCTTTATTACATAGTGCAGACAATATTTTTTGAATTTCCTCAATATGGATTGAAGCCATAAGCCCTCCGCAAACTCAAGGTAACGGGACAAAATCGCCCTTGCCTAACAAATCCTTAACTTGGTTAGGTCTAATTGGACCAACGGAAATAATCTTCACCTCATCTCTTGGCACAGCAATTAGAATCAGCTTTCCTTCAACTTCTTGAATTACATTGATATGCCCTGTCCTTGCGTCCATGAACCGAGTAGCGCTGGGATTATTAGCAAGCTTCTGTAATGCATCGGCATCAAGCTTTCCTGCAAGTTGCCCCATCCGAAGGTCATTGAGCTTACCAAATACGCGGTCGGCAATTGAGAAGTCTTTTGTGGACCCTGAAACCTCGCCTATTCCTTTTGCACCATTAACTCACAGAGACAAGGCGCACCCCCTCACTGATCACTATTTCCTCTGGGATATCATCATAGACAAAAAGCTCATCACCTAAGTTTAAAATGGATAGGCAAAAACCGTTATCAAACGAGAGAACGACACCTACAACTGCATCTTCCGCTAAGGACTGCACAAGCGATGCTGACACTAACCTCCTTCCTACGACATCGGAGAAATAAGGCTCACCAGAGACACAAAAAACATCTTGCCTACCGTATTCACCTAGATCACAGCTTGAGATCGAATTAAAAGAAAAACAGATAGACGCGCCATCAGAACCACCGTAGATTCTCCCAATTTCAGAATTTTCAAATAGAAGACCAACCTCTTGAGGGGCAGAATCCCTTTCGGAAGAAAAAACATGGAATAGAGCATTTACTGACATTAGTGTTTTCCCTAGCGCTGTTAAAAGCCAGGCATTCATAAGCCCAAGAGAATTCATTGCCTGATGCCTCCCTTCAATGCGCTCTGTACAGATGAATTCTGAGTTACCCCATCCTTCAGGATAGTAACGAACGTTCCATCGGGCTTGGTAACAACCACATCATTACCCTTGACTCTGAAAAACACATCACCTCGTGCGCCATTTGCTCCTTGCCCGGCAAAAGTCCCAGGGATTATTTTTTCAGGATTACTCCCAATGTCATGAATTTTGTCGAGTACCATTTTACGATCTGCTGGGTTAGCAGCGTTGCCACCGAAATCTTCAACGTGCTTACCGAGTTTTTTACCTAGCTGATTCGAATTTACTTTAAATGCTGCACCAGCGCCTTTCGCCTCACCACCACCTTTAACAACATCCGCTCCAACACCCCTGTCAGTCCCGGTATAGTTCTTCCAATCCGGGTGATAAGGATCAGCCTTCATCTCGGCTGAGATAGTCCTAGACTTGGCTACAGACTTACCGCTTGCCAGCATACCAGTCAAGATGCCCGCTGTAAGCACTCCGCCACCGATCAGGTAGGCACCGGTGTTGTCATCCTTGTTAATCTTCTCGCCTTCCATGGCGTTGGCAACCTGCTCTCCCAGTACCTCACCGTACTCAGCCAGCCTTTGTCCAATATTCTGACCCAACGGCGTCTCGGAAACTGCGTTGAAAACCGCCAGTTGCACAAGACCTTTAGGCCCCTGCGCCACTGCCACCAACACACTCACAGCCTCCTGCTGATCTGGATGCTCCTGGATGTATTGGTTAATCGAAGCCATTGATCGCAGTGTGTCTTGAGCAGCAGTAAGTTTTTCTGCATCACTCGCATTCACAGGAGTCGCAGGTAACTCGATTGATCCTGGGCTATTAGGCTTGTTGTCCGTCTGAAGTGTCTGATCAAGAGCTCCGACCGATGTCAGGTCGATCCCTGCGAGGCGTGCAATTTCGGCCACAACCTTTTCCTGAAACGCAGGGTCGGCCATCGTATTCATCGCCTGGCTGCGCGTCATCCCACCCTGAAGCAACGAGTCCATGGTGTTTTCAGCAAAATCAGCACCCATCAGACTGGCAGCACCCGCATCCATCTTGCGGCCCAGAGTGCTCTCGATCTTGTTGACAGCACGGGTCAGACCACGGGAAGCCTCTTCATAGTTTTGCCTGGCAGTTTCGTTGTAAGTCAGGAGTTGGTTTGACCACTGCTTGGCAGTGTCTACCGGCTGGCTAACCGCCTCCACCGAACTCTTCGTCACATACACATCAGTCCGGTGCTCGTCATCACGCGTGATCTCGTAAGCCTTGTCGACATCACGATTCAAGCCCGCTGTTGAGTCCTTGCCCGCCGTGTCACTGCGCACCACCACATCGCCCGCACCGACCGTGCCCCGGACGATCTGCTCACGATCCTTGTTGTAGTTCCAGCCCTCGACGCTCCAGCCGTTTTTCTGGTTGTCGCCCTTGCCTACCTGACTTGAGTCCTGCGTAGTGCTGCTGCCAGTGCCGTACGAGCCGCCGACGTTCAGGTAGTAACCGTGCTCCTTGTCCTTGCCCGCGATGTCGCTGTAGCCCAGCGTGTTGGTGTCCAGCTTGAGGTTGCCGCTATCGGAAGCGATCAATGCGCCGTCGAGCTGGGTGTGGTTCTCGGTGCGGATGTCGACCTTGTCTTTGGCCGTGATGCGGGTCTGTTCCTCGATCCAGTTCTTGGAGCCGTTGGTCTGACCGTACCCGACCGAGCCGCTGACGCTGCCGCCAAAGCCACTACAACGGTCGCGCTGAGATCGAATTCCTTACCTTGTGCCTTGCCGGTATCTGGCAGGGAAGTGACATTGAGGTCGCGGCCTACGCGTCCGACCACGTCGTTGCCGCGCAGTGTTGCACCGGCAATGTTGGTGTCCTGGCCGCTGGTGAAACCGAGGTGATTACCGGCGTACAGGTACGCTTCCTGCTGCTGTTTGCCTTCGCGCTCCAGGTCGCCTTTGCCAATGTTGACGCTTGCGTAAACGCCGATGCCTCCCGGACCGATGGCGATACCGGCTTCCCCTCCGCCATTTTTACGGGTGTTCTCGGTGGAGCTGTCGTTCTGGGCTGCCTTGATGTTGAGGGTGTTGCCGGCATTCAGATTGATGTTTCGCTCTGCCTGAGCCTGCGTGCCGATCAGGTTGAGGTCATTGCTGGCCTTGATGGTGACGTCACGACCTGCCTGCAACGTAGTAACGGTCGAGGCCTCCTGACTCTGATCACCTTTGGCGATGCCGCTGCTGCCACCCACGCCAAGTTTGAACCCGCCACTGCTGCTGCCGTGGATACCACTCCAGCTTTTCTGCTCGCTGGTTTCCTGGCTGTAGCTGCCTTTGGCGGCATCAAGCGTGACATCCCGGCCTTTGATGTTGATGTCGCGGCCAGCCTGCAATTGGCCGCCGCTGATCTGAACGTCGTTGCTCGCGGAGATGTTCAGGTTGTTGCCAGCGTCCAGCGTCGAGGCGCGGTTGGTCGTTTCGACCACTTGCTGGCTGGTGCCCTGCTTGCTGTTACCGAACTTTCCATCGCCCGTCGGGCCAGACAGGAACTGCGTGGTGCTGTCTACTGCCTTGAGCGTGCTCGATCCCTTGCTCGTGGCGTCCTCACCCTTGCCTGCGCCGCTGATGGCGTCCTTGGTGCTGCCATAGTTGTGATCAATGCTCGCACTCAGACCATTATGCGAATTTTCGCGCTGTTGCTCGACCGCTTGAGATTCACGCGCAGTATCAATCTTGATATTGCGCCCGGCGGTCAGATTGATGTCATTGAGCTCCTGAAGGTCAGAACCTACCTGATTGATGTCGCGCTTGGCATTGACTGTAAGGTCTTCGCCTGCGCGTACCTGGCTGGCGGCAGCGCTCTGCTGTTCAAGGCGGTTCTTCTCCTTGGTGCGATCAACGCCTGCAAAGAAGGTCACGCCGTTGGCGTTAGAGGACACGCCGATACCCGACTGCCTGTTCTTCTCCCAGTCCTGATTGGACTGGGTGCTCTGAGCGGCAAGAATGTTGACGTCCTGACCCGCGTTCAGACTGACATTCGCGCCTGCGTTGACGCCGCTGCCGACAATGTTGATGTCGCGCTCGGTCTGCAGACTTACATTGCCTGCAGCGTTGATCTGGCTGCCTACACTGGTGCTGCTCTGCGCTTGGCCACCAGCTTCTTTAGCCGACGAGATGGACAGGAATCCGCCAGACACTGAAAGACCGGTTTTCTTCTTGTACTCGTCGCTGTGGCTGGAAGCTTCGTCGTTGGCCGAGAGTAGATTGATGTCGCCGGTTTTATCCACCAGACCGGCTCTGAGGTCCACATCATTGCCTGCATCAATGTTGCTGGCGCGCAGCGTGATGTCCTTGCCTGAAGCCACTACCACATCGTTGCCGGCACTCAGCTCACTGGTGACTTGAGTAGCGCTGGTCTTCAGCTCGCTTTTTCCGCTTTTGGACACGCCAAAAGAGCCGGATTTACTTTTCTGGCTGTAAGCACCCTGCTCATCGACACCCGAGAGTACGGTCACATCATTAGTGGCGCCGAGAATCAGGTCATTACCTGCCGAAAGACGGCTGCCAATGACACTGACATCATGCCCACCGTTGATGCTGATGCTGCCGTCAGCAGCTTTGGTGGTATTGATGGTGAGGTCTTGCCCTGCATTGATGACCGACGCTACGTTGCTGCTGTCGTAGCTTTCCTGCTGTTTGCTGCTACTGCGTCCGAACGAACCTTTGCTCTTTTTGGCATAGAAATACGAGCTTTCGTCCTGAGCTGATGCAATGGTCAAGTCGTGCGCTGCATCAAGCGCAATGTTGCTCCCTGCATTGATGCGGCTGGCGATAATGTCGAGATTCTGCCCAGCCTGCAAAGCCACACTGCCGCCCGCCTTCAGGTCCGCAGACACCTGGCTGACATGGTCTTCCTGCTCGGTCACCTTCTTGCTTTTGCCGTAGGAATGCTGCTCGTCAGCCGCCGAGGACAGGGTCAGGTTTTCCGTCGCGGCCATCGCGATGTCGCGTTTGGCGTCGATGCTGCTGGCGATCACGTTGATGTCGCGGCCTGCCTGGGCCGTCAGGTCGCGACCGGCGCTGACCGTGGAGCTCAGTTGCGTGATGCTGGAGTTGCTGGAGTTCGCACCGCGTGTCTGGCCGTTCTCGGTCTGGGCCGAGTCGATAGCGACGTCACGGCCCGCAGCGATGCTCAAATCACGACCGGCCTGCAACACGCCACCAGTGTTTTTCGCGTCACGACCCGCTTGCAGGGACAAGTCGTTAGCCGCTTCAATACGCGCCGCGCTGTCAGCGAAATCCTTACGCCAGGTCGCATCATCCGCAGCGCTCTGATGGCTGGTCACCGTGCGTTCGTTAATGACATCGCCGCGCAGGGCGGTCAATGTCACATCACGTCCGGCGATAATGCCCCCGGACTTGTTGATCAGGTCGTTACCTGCCAGCAGGTCCAGACGGTTGCCAGCTTCTATCAGGCCGCTGTTGACCAGATCATTTCCAGCAGCAGCCGACAGGTTATTGGCCGCTCGCAAGGTGCCGACGTTGTCGAGGTTTTGCCCCGCGATCAGCGAGACGTCGTTACCCGCGATCAATGCCCCGGTCGGGCCAAGGCGATTGTCGGCCTGAGCCATATACAGCACCGGCACCAGCACTTTCTCACCATTCACTTCATGCTCTTCGAGCCAGACAATGTCGTGGGTCAGCGCTGCGACTTGTTGTGAACTCAGCGATACGCCCACAGCCAGGTTCAACTGTTGCTTGCTGGCGATGGCGTTGTTCATCAGGTACTTGAATTGAGCCTCATTGGAGGTTTGCCCATTGATGAAGGCCTGACCGGTGCGAGCCACGACTGCTTGCTGGACGAGGCGTTGTTCATACAGACCATCGCCCAGACGCTTGGCGCTGACTTCCGGGTCGTAGCCCAGACCTGCAAGCAGGTAATCCGAACTCATGAACTGCTTGAGTTCGGTGAGGACCGGGTTGGTTTCGATCAGGTATTTTTGCGGTTTGGAAACGAAGTTGCTGCTGGGCAGGCCTTCTACTCGGGTAACGGTCTGTGCTTCTGCGGCAGCGACCGGGCTACTAACCGTTGTAGTTACCGGACGACCCTGAGCGTCGGTTACAACCTGGCCGGCATTGTTGATCCGCGTGCCCTGCACCATCCCGATATTCTGGGCCGCTGAACTGCCGGATCCTGTGGCGGTGATAACCGGCATGCCTGTCGAACCTGCATTTTGCACAGGTAGCAAAGCACCACTTCCCTGATTACCCGTCGCGATACCGGTGACACTGTCGACACTGGTGACACCTGCGGAATCAGAGGTATGACCCGGTAGTACAAATCCGCCTATGGATGCGGCACCTGGCGCGCTGGCGTCGAAGGAGGATGCATTGGCGCTAACGCCGGCACCTTGTCGTGTCACCGACGCAAGCTGGCGGGTGGCGTTGGATATCTGTCCGACCGAGCCAATCTGGATGGTGCTTGCCTGTGCGTCTGAAACGATGTGCTCGCGTTGCGCGACGGACACCGCCACGCTGCCCATGGTCCAGCTCTGCGGCAGGCCGACGGGTTGGGCGACAGTGGCTGCGGTGCCCGTCTGGCCGCTCAGACGGAACAGTCCGTTCTGGCCGGTGGGCAGGCTGAAGCCTGGCAGGCTTAACGGGTTGACTTGTTGTTGGGCCAGGTCTGGCGGCAATTGCTGATTGACGGTAATGCGCGTTGAGAATTGGCTGCCCGGAGCGCTGGTGTCAGTGCGCGAACCGCCGCTCACGTAGGTGTAACCCGCCCGTACGACGCTGTTATTGATGTTGTTCTGAGCATTGACGTTGACCGCACCGGCAGCCTGGATAATGGCTGCATAGCTCTGATCACCGCCGCTTAGCCGTGTGACCGTGTAAAGCTCGGGCATGTCGGTTTCGACGATGCGAACGAAGTCGGCCAATGCTGCCTGAAGCCCCGTAAGGCTGGCGTCATAACCACTGCTGCCAAGCCAGTACTTATCAGTGAAGTCCCGAGCGGCTTTGGTCCACATGCTGGCGTTGTCGGTGCGCATGCTGCGGTACACAGTCACCGTTTCTGTATCGCTGGTCTCTACGCCAGTATTGGTCAGGTTGTTAAGCGTAGCGGTGAGATTGCCGCTGGTGGCAATGGTGCTGCTCTGGTTAACCAGATCGCCGCCGTTGATGTTCAGGTTACCGCCAGCGGTGATGCTTGACGCTGCACTGGCCGCGGTTACTTCCAGTTTTTCACGCTGAGTAAGGTCCCAGGTATGGGTTTGCGTGCTAGTTTTGCAATCATTGTTGTAGAACTTACGATTGCACGCCCCCTCTACAATCTTGGCGCTATAAATACCGCCGTTGCTGGTAGTCAGAATCGCACGGATGTTCTGTATCGTGCTCGCCGCCAGGCTCATGCTGCCGTCGCTTTGTATCGACGCCGAACTGTTGACGATACTGTCCGCAAGGGCACCTTGCCCGTTACGGTCAATCGTGAGGTTGCCCAGGCTGTAGATGTTGGCATAGCTGTTGTTCAGCGAACTGACCCGCAGGCTCATGTTGCTGCCACTGAAGATCAGCCCACGGTCATTGACCAGCGAGCCGGTGGTCACGGTCAACGCCTGACCGCTGCCCAGCGTGCCCTGGTTGTTGATACTCCCGGCATTGACGGTCAGATTGGTCGCCGAGGTCAGGCGACCGACATTGCTTAATCGCCCATTCACAGAAACCGAAGTGTCTCCACCGCCAGCAATGGTCGAAGCGGCGTTGAGGTTCACCTGTGCAGCGCTCAGCCCGAGCGTTCCGACGCTGCTAAGACGACCATTGCCCCCATAGGTGCCACCAAGGTTGAGGCTTAGCGAGCCATCACTCGCAATCAGCCCATCATTGTTCCAATTGCCGCCGGTGCGGGTATCGATCAAACCACCGACTGCAGTAGGAGTAGCAGTTACCTATCACCTGCACAGATCCGCACGTACGGAGTTACAGCATACGGCCCCTATTTTATGTTTTGACGCCGAATCGGGCTGTGGGACAAAAGCGTATCGGTGAAGAACAGGGCAAACTGTTCATCCGCCCTAACGACAACCAATTCAGACCAATAGTTTTTTAATAATCTTGGGTAGCGCGATTGCCGTAAACCCTCTCTCATCATCATCAAACTCACCGACACGCTTAAAAACAATACCCTTTTTTTTGCTTACGCAATGAAGACGCTCAAAGTCTTTAGACATCTCACCAGACCATCCCATATCGAGAGCATTCAGAACATCAAATTTTTCGGGCAGCGCGACGATATATGAGCAGCGCTCATCTATAACTACATCTGCAACTGTTTCTATAGACAATTCCGAAAGAAGCACTGCACCAAAAAATTTCAAGCCCCCACCAACTTCGACCATAGCTTCAAGAAACTCATTACTACCAGATATATCAAACCCTCTTGATCTCAAAGCCCCCCATAATCTTTTATATCGAACAATTCGCGTATCTGGCTGCGTCGCTGAATTACCCAAGAACAACCACACATCATAATGAGGAAATTTCCCGACTATCGCTTTATAGATAAAATTCAAAACGAAGGCTAGTGGCTTTTTTACCTCCGTCGAAACAGAATAACTTGCGGCCGATAATACAACTCCGCCAGCGTTAAATTCGCGCGCAATATTAAGCACCTCATTTTCTTTTGAAACATCAAAAGTGCTAGCGATTCGAATATCAGTAGTCATAATGATTCCCAGATTCGTCATTGAAGTGAGAGCCTCGATTTTGTGGATTTCCCACACCAAAATCATGCCCACCCTCGTCGTCTCGAATCCTTATCGTTCGAGTACCTCCACCTGACGCAGGCACCTCAAACTCATAAATTTTTCCGGGCTGAGGATTACCCCTTTTATCCACATTGGATAGGACGCGACTAGGCTGCTGACTTGTCGGTATGCCTGATTGACGCTTGGCTTCATTAAATGCACCATTTCGCCCAGCACCAACCGGACTCATATTTTCTGGAACTGTGACCTTTGCAGCAACTGTACCAGATGTTGCAGGAGTCCGACCCAGCAACGCCATCCCACCAGCAGCCACGAGCTCCGTAATTAAGGTAGCACGTTCTTTTATATCAAGCTGCCGACCCTTCTGAGCATCGAGCCAGCTCGTATCTTTGACCCACTGATCAAGCCCGGCCGTTTCCTCCGGTGTCAACCAGCCTTCCCTCACGTTTTTGGCGTAAGCCATCTGCTTATCAGAAACGAATAGCGCGCCCCAACCATCCACGCCTTGTGAAGGAACAGCAATCGCCCCGGGATTGCCGGTAAGCAAACCAGCCATATCATACGAAACGCTGCGCTTCAGGAAATTGAGCAAGTCCTTGGCGACAGGCTCTGTGAGCGTGACCGCGCTTTTCTGAATGTCCTCGACGCACGCTCGGCTTGTGCAAGCATTGATGGCCGTTGAGCGTTCGCTCGATAGCTTCTCGTAGTCAGCAATGATCGAGCGGATGTTTTGCTCTGAGCACCCGTTCGAAGCCCGACAGCCTTGCAGCTCATTGAGTAACCGCTCCGCTGAAGGGTGGTCAAGATTGTTATACTGCGTACTGTTAGCCGTCACCGCCGCTGCTGCCGATGCGTCCCCGCCCGTTGCGGCAGCAGTCAGCGCACCGATCAACTCCGAGGCAGTCATCAGCTTGCTGACACCTGCCTGATAGGCTTGGGAATCTCTGTCAACGCCTGCTGGCAGAAGCCTTTCAGCCAGATAATCGACAACCATTTCATTCGCGCCGGCGGCCAAGGCACCCGTTCGGAAATCTCCGCCCATGGCCTCGGACATCAAACCGCCAAGCACGGCATGCATGCCGACTTTGGTGAGTTTGCCCTCATCGAACAGAGTGAAATCACCGATCTTGCCTGCGGCAATGGCGCCACCCGTAGCGATTCCCGTACTGACGATGGAAGAGCCAAGGTTATCCTTGAAACTCCCGCCCATGATCGCGGTCTTGACCACCGACTCAGTGATTACCTTAGTCGCAACGGTCTGAACACTCGCAAGGTCCAAGCCCAGATTTTTCGGGTTGATGGTCGGTACGAACCCTGCCATGACGCCCGCCATGGCGTATCCCTTGATGGCGTTGGAAGACGTCACGTCTTTGAACACGGCGCCAAGATCACCCTTGTTGTTGATCGTGCTCGTCACCGCCGTCGTCGCAACGCTGGTTGCTACAGCGCCGCCAATACCAGCGCTTAAACCAAAGCCTGCTGGGCCCATCACCGCCGCCATCAGGATGGCGACAACAATCTGCGCAGCAGGGCCAAGGCCCGAGTTGTCGTACTTGAAGCTTTCGTGGATTTCCTTGACCTGACGCCAGTCGATGTCACCTCGTTTCTCGGCATCCTTGATCCAGGCCAGTTGCGGATCGGCCTTGACCATTGCATCGATGCTCTGGCTTACGCTTTGCTGATCGACCTGTTTCACATCAATGCGCAGACCGTTGACGGCCTGAATGGCAACTTCGCCTTTGGCCACCAGTTCGCTCTGGCGAAAGGTCTCGTCGGTTGTCCCTTTGCCTTTTGTCGAGAACCACGCTGCACTGCTTTTGTTCTTGGTGTGGCTTTCGTCGTGTAGGTCTTTCACGCCCTCGAAATCGATTGCGCCGCCACTGTTGATCAACAGGTCGTTGCCACTGTTCAGTTTGGCAACCTGATAACGCTGGTCGCCGCCACTTGCCAGCGTCAGGTTACCGCCTGTAGTGATTTCACTGCTGATATTGCGCGTGTCGGTCACTTCATCGCGCTTGAAGTTTTTCGCCCCAAAACTCCCCTTCTTCTTTTTGTCATACAGCGAATAATCACTGTCCTGCGCAGCCAGAATGTCCAGGTTCTCACCGGCTACCAGATACGCCTCTTTACCAGCCGTGATGCGGCTGGAGATCACCGCAAGGTTCTGCCCAGCCTGCAAGGCAACGCTGCCGCCTGCATCAAGGTCCGCTGCGATCTGGCTGACGTGGTCTTCCTGGCGGGTCAGCTTTTTGCTTTTCGACAGGGAGTGTTCTTCGTCCGCCGCCGAGCTGATGGTGAGGTTTTCGGTCGCGGCCATGGCGATGTTGCGTTTGGCGTCGATCTGGCTGGCGATGACGGAGATGTCGCGCCCGGCCTGAACGGTCAGGTCGCGACCGGCACTGGCGGTGGAGCCCAGTTGGGTGATGTCGCTGCTGTTGTGTTTGCTGTCCGAGAACAGGCTGTTGGTGACTTCGGTCGGGGCAATGGTGACGTCGCGTCCGGCCTGGATGCTCATGTCGCGGCCGCTTTCCAGCACGCTGCCTTTGTTGATGACATCGCGGCCCGCCGAGATGCTCATGTCGTTGGCGGCTTCGATGCGCGCTGCGCTGTCGGCGAACTCGTTGTGGCGCTGACCGCGCGCACTGTTGTCCATCGAAGTGATGCTGCGCTCGTTGATCACGTCGCCGTTGATGGCGGTCAGTGAGACATCACGCCCTTTGATGATGCCGCCAGCGGTGTTGATCAGGTCGTTACCCGCCAACAAGTCCAGACGGTTGCCAGCCTCTATCAGCCCTGTGTTGACCAGGTTGTTGCCCGCCACTGCCGACAGATTATTGGCTGCACGCAAGGTGCCGACGTTATCGAGGTTTTGCCCGGCAATCAGCGAGACGTCGTTACCCGCAATCAACGCACCGGTCGGGCCAAGGCGATTGTCGGCCTGAGCCAGGTACAGCACCGGCACCAGCACTGTCTCGCCATTCACTTCGTGCTCTTCGAGCCAGACGATGTCGTGGGTCAGTGCAGCAACTTGTTGTGAACTGAGCGATACGCCGACCGCCAGGTTCAGCTGCTGTTTGCTGGCGATGGCGTTGTTCATCAGGTACTTGAACTGGGCCTCATTGGAGGTCTGGCCGTCGATAAACGCCTGGCCGGTTCGGGCCACGACGGCCTGCTGGACAAGGCGTTGCTCATACAAACCATCGCCCAGGCGCTTGGCGCTGACTTCCGGGTCGTAACCCAGACCTGCGAGCAGGTAATCCGAGCTCATGAACTGTTTTAGTTCGGTGAGGACCGGGTTGGTTTCGATCAGGTATTTCTGGGGTTTGGAAACGAATGAGCTGCTGGGCAGGCCTTCTACTCGGGTAACCGTTTGCGCTGCTGCCGAAACAACCGGGGTAATGACACTGGCTTGCGCCACGGTGACGGGCTGATTACTCGTATCACGTCCGCCACATTTGCCGCAGTACCCACCAGGCTATGGACTAAACCCGACTCGGCATCGACGCCGATATGCGCTTTCATGCCGAAGAAATACTGGTTTCCTTTCTTCGTCTGATGCATTTCGGGATCGCGTTTGCCGTCCTTGTTCTTGATCGAGCTCGGCGCATGAATGATCGTCGCATCGACCACCGTACCTTGGCGCAGCATCAAACCTCGATCACCCAGATAGCTATTGATGACCTGCAAAATCCCGCCTGCCAACTCATGCTTTTCCAGCAGGCGCCGGTAATTGAGAATCGTGGTTTCATCGGCGATTCGATCCAGACTCAAGCCTGCGAACTGGCGCAGGATCGTTGTCTCGTAAAGTGCTTCCTCCATCGCCGGATCGCTGTAACCAAACCAGTTCTGCATCAGGTGAATCCGCAGCATCGCCATCAGCGCATAGACCGGACGGCCACCTTCGCCCTTCGGATAATGAGGCTAAATCAGTGCGATCAAGCCTTCCCAGGGTACAACCTGATCCATCTCGATGAGAAAGCGTTCGCGGCGAGTCTGCTTACGTTTACCCGCGTACTCGGCATCGGCGAAGGTCATCTGTTTCATCAGGGAGGCTCGGTGAAGGGTGTTGGGGTATTTTGCCAAATCAGGAAACCTTTTTCAGAGTTTCCTTAAATTAATGCAACAGGACAAATACCAAGGCAAGTAGAGATCACATAAGATTCAAGCCCGTTACACTCAGGGATAACCCTCAATGACTTTCCCCCCTCAAACTTCAACACCAGAATCGCCCCCTCTTCAAGCGAAGCACTTGTCACCTGGCAATTCAGATAATCAAAAAGTAACTCGCTGGTGTTCACATCCTCACCGTGCCCCTGTTGTTTCCGTCCTTGTGTTTCACTTGTAAAGGGACACTGTATTAGCACGGTCGCACCACTCCCGAATATCAAAATTTGCGAGCCAACCCCAACTGTTACACCTGTAAGCACTGTTGAATCCAGCTCTGCCAAATCGGCTTCATTAATCATAAATACACTCTCATCGCTTAGGCGGCACAGTATTTGGCGGCAATGGCACATGTGTATCTCCCCTTGTGCCAGTACCACCGGTTGCTGGGTTTATCGGCTGTCCATTTTTCACAGAAATCCAATAACCATTTTCTAACCCGGGAACTGGGGTCGAACCTGAAGGCATCAATCGAATATAAGTACTTCCAGAAGCACTTGGATCTGTGCCCGGCGGGTAATAAATTGTGCTGCCAGAGGCCCTACCAGGACGGCTTACCCAACCCAATGGAATTACTGGCCCTTGAGGCGGATTGGTGAATGGCTGCAACTTTGGCGGCACCTTCGGCCCCGTACTCGCCACCTCTGTCGCTTTTGCACCTTGCAGATAATCTACAGCCTTTTGCACTCTAGTCAACGCCAGTGCTTCTGCTGGCTGTAGAGCCGCATTTGTAGTTGGCTTGCCCCCCACTGCCGCGCCCGCCATCAACCCAAGTCGCTGATCGACGGAAGCCCAGTCATTGATGACTTGGTTCATGTTTTCTAGCGTGCTCAGCGAGCGCTTCACCAAGAGCTGCTTGTAACCTTCGCAAGCACTCGTAGGACAATTCATGTCCAGGATTGAACCCAGCGAATCCAGAACCCGATCTCTAGTCTCTCTTGCACGCTGGGATCCAGCTATGTCGTCGGCGTACTGAATGTTTGCTTGGCTGTCCTCATCAAACTTACCCTGCTCCCATTTTTCTCTCGCACACTTGTCAGTATCGCAGCCAAGCATTTCTTTTATAAACGCTTCTTTTTCACTGTGCTCAAGGTAATTGAAGGTCGTGGCCTGCTGAGCAACCCAACCGGCGACGGCTTGGTCTTTATCAGTTCCACCCGCGGCGGCCGCAACCGTTAAGCCAACTAGCTGTGAGGTCATTGCCAATAGTTTATCGTGGGATTCCCCTACAAAAATCTTGTCGCCCACCAAATTTACAAATGCCTCATTCGCTCCAGCAGCCAAGGCTCCAGAACGGAAATCACCGCCAGCAAGCTCAGCGATCAATCCGCCAACAAGAGCGTGCGCAGCCAGCTTTGAGGGAAGCCCTGAAAACTCCAATTTTGTTCCCAGCTTGTTGTAGATACCTGCTGACATAGCATCTGCGGCAGAACTGATTGCAGCTTGGGCAAGATTATCCGTCAGGCTTCCCCCATTTATTGTAGTATTTGCTGCAGCGCTGAACCCTCCTTGCGCAAGCGTATAACCTGCATAGTTTGTAAAACCATCGAAACTTCCCAGATCAAAGCCATGAGTTGCTTTCGCTGTGTTTTCTGGAGAAACACCATATGCCGGGTCAAGAATTCCCGCGGCAAACCCAGCCGCCAGCCCACTTACCAAGTAGCCTTTCATGCTTTCAGCAGATGTCACATCTTTCAGCGCTGCGCCAAGGTTGCCTTTATTATTAACTGTGCTTATCACTGCCTGAGAGGTGGCGGACGTTACCCCTGCTACAACTGCAGCGTTTACAGCAGTACCTATCGTTGCAGCCGTTGTCACGGAAATGCCAGCAGCGGTAGCCGCTCCGCTAGCAGCAGAACCTGCAGCCAGCCCTGTAGACGCGAATGTGCCAGCACCCGCCGTCAACACTGTAACGACAATAATGATCGCCAGCATTGCACCCTGGCCCAAGCTTGAGTTGTCGTACTTGAACGAATCATGTACTTCTTTGACCTGCCGCCAATCCACGTCACCGCGCAGCTCTGCCTCCTTGAGCCACGCCAGTTGCGGATCCGCTTTGACCATTGCATCAATGGTCTGGCTAACGCTTTGCTGGTCGATCTGTTTGATATCGATTTTCAAGCCTTGAACAGCGCGGATCGCCACTTCCCCCTTGGCCACCAGTTCGCTCTGGCGCAGGGTTTCGTCGGTGTTGCCCTTGCCTTTACTCGAGTTCCAGGCGAGGTCACTTTTGCTCTTCTCGTGACTTTCCTGATGCAGGTCTTTCACGCCCTCGAACGTAACCGCACCACCGCTCTCAATCGTCAGGTCCTTACCGCTCTCAAGCTTCGCAGCTTGATATTTCTGATCTCCCCCACTCGACAGCAACAAGTCACCACCGGTGGTGATCTCACTGCCGATGTTTTTCACATCAGTGATTTCGTCACGCTTGGTTTTCTTGGCACCGAAGCTGCCTTTCTTCTTCATGTCGTACAGCGAATAATCACTGTCCTGCGCAGCCAGAATGTCCAGGTTCTCACCGGCTACCAGATACGCCTCTTTACCAGCCGTGATGCGGCTGGAGATCACCGCAAGGTTCTGCCCAGCCTGCAAGGCAACGCTGCCGCCTGCATTAAGGTCCGCGGCTATCTGGCTGACGTGGTCTTCCTGGCGGGTCAGTTTTTTGCTTTTCGACAGGGAGTGTTCTTCGTCCGCCGCCGAGCTGATGGTGAGGTTTTCGGTCGCGGCCATGGCAATGTCGCGTTTGGCGTCGATCTGGCTGGCGATGACGGAGATGTCGCGCCCGGCCTGTACGGTCAGGTCGCGACCGGCACTGGCGGTGGAGCCCAGTTGGGTGATGTCGCTGCTGTTGTGTTTGCTGTCCGAGAATAGGCTGTTGGTGACTTCGGTCGGGGCGATGGTGACGTCGCGTCCGGCCTGAATGCTCATGTCGCGGCCGCTTTCCAGCACGCTGCCTTTGTTGATGACGTCGCGACCCGCCGAAATGCTCATATCATTGGCGGCTTCGATGCGCGCGGCGCTGTCGGCGAACTCGTTGTGGCGCTGACCGCGCACGCTGTTGTCCATCGAGGTGACGCTGCGTTCGTTGATCACGTCGCCGTTGATCGCGGTCAGTGAAACATCGCGACCTTTGATGATGCCGCCAGCGGTGTTGATCAGGTCATTGCCCGCGAGCAGATCGAGCCGGTTACCAGCTTCTATCAGGCCGGCGTTGACCAGATTGCTACCGGCAACCGCTGACAGGTTATTGGCCGCACGCAAGGTGCCAACGTTGTCGAGGTTCTGGCCGGCGATCAGTGAGACGTCGTTACCCGCAATCAATGCCCCGGTCGGACCAAGGCGATTGTCGGCCTGTGCCAGATACAACACCGGCACCAGCACTTTCTCGCCATTCACCTCGTGCTCTTCGAGCCAGACGATGTCGTGGGTCAGCGCTGCGACTTGTTGTGAACTCAGCGACACGCCCACAGCCAGGTTCAGTTTCTCTTTGCTGGCGATGGCGTTGTTCATCAGGTACTTGAACTGCGCCTCGTTGGAGGTCTGCCCGTCGATGAACGCCTGACCGGTTCTGGCCACTACTGCCTGCTGAACGAGGCGTTGTTCGTACAAGCCGTCACCCAGACGCTTAGCGCTGACTTCGGGGTCGTAGCCCAGACCTGCAAGCAGGTAATCCGAACTCATGAACTGCTTAAGCTCGGTGAGGACCGGGTTGGTTTCGATCAGGTATTTTTGCGGTTTGGAAACGAAGTTGCTGCTGGGCAGGCCGTCCACTCGGGTAACGGTCTGTGCTGCTGCGGCAGCGACCGGGCTACTAACCGTTGTAGTTACCGGACGACCCTGAGCGTCGGTTACAACCTGGCCGGCATTGTTGATCCGTGTGCCCTGCACCATCCCGATATTCTGGGCCGCCGAACTGCCGGATCCTGTGGCGGTGATAACCGGCATGCCTGTCGAACCTGCATTTTGCACAGGTAGCAAAGCACCACTTCCCTGATTACCCGTCGCGATACCGGTGACACTATCGACGCTGGTTAAACCTGCGGAATCAGAGGTATGACCGGGTAGTACAAATCCGCCTATGGACGCGGCGCTTGGGGTGCTGGCGTCGAAGGAGGATGCATTCGCGCTTACGCCAGCGCTTTGCCGTGTTGTCAGGCCAAGCTGGCGAGTAGCGTTGGATATCTGGCCTACCGAACCGATCTGGATGGTGCTTGCCTGCGCGTCTGAAACGGTATGCTCGCGTTGAGCGACGGATACCGCCGCGCTGCCCATGGTCCAGCTTTGAGGCAGGCCGACGGGTTTAGCGACAGCGGCTGCGGTGCCGGTCTGGCCGCTCAGACGGAACAGTCCGTTCTGGCCGGTGGGCAGGCTGAAGCCTGGCAGGCTTAACGGGTTGACTTGTTGTTGGGCCAGGTCGGGGGGAAGCTGAGCATTGATCCTGATAACTGTGGCGCCAGTGCCGGACGTACGCGTGTCCTGAACCTTGCTGGTGCCTGCGCTGCCTGCATAGTCTTGGTGAATGACACTGTTTTGCAGATCCTGCTTGGCATTAATGGATACATTTCCACCCGCTTGAATGACTGCACTGCGTCCGCCGTTACCGCTGCCATCTTTTGCGACTTCAACGTCACTGATAAGTGCGTAGCTTTCCAAACCAGCAGGCAGTTGCACCAGATTGTTACGATCATATTGAGACTGCGGGCTGGTCCCACCGTAGCCATAACCGGTGAGCGTATTGGTAACTGCCTTTCCGGTCGACTTATCCTTGACCACCACCGTTTTAATCGTGCCACCATCACGCCCTGGCTCACGTGTCGTCACGGATGAGGCAATGCCCAGGCTCAAGCCACCAGCAGCATCAACATAATAAACATAGGGGAAATCAGGATTGTTGCGCTGATTGTAAGCAACTACCTGAGGCATGAATCGGTTTACCGTACCGTCCGTTACCCTACCGGAATTATAGGTACGTGTGCGCTCGATACTGCCACTGACAGCACCCAGGTTTTTGACACTATTGGCCTGAATGTCGATGTTTCCCGTCGCGCTGATGGTGCTTTTGCTGTTGAGGAAATCACCGCCTCTGAAAACGAAATCGCCTCCAGCGGTCAGCAGAGAGGAGGCAGAGGTGTCGTTATCTTGCCCACCTTCGTAAAACTCTCTAGCGATGTAATCAACATTGTAATGATCGCCACTGCAATCATTACAAAGTACGGCGATAAATCCTGAAACCAGCGTGCGACCGACAGCAAACCCTTGAGCGCCGCCTGCGTCAGAGGTACGGTTAGTAAAGCTCCCCGAATTAATGGTGAGGGTCCCGCCGCTTTCTATTGACCCGGATATATTTGAAACATCATTAGCCTGAGCTCCGCCACCGTAGCCTTTTATAAGTAGCGCTCGCTGACTGTAAAGGTCACCATTCTGGTTGGTAAAGCTATTGACATTCAGCGTTGTATCGCCGCCGCTAAACATCAGACCTCGATCATTGATGAGAGACGGCGTTGCAAGCGTCAGGTTTTGCGCGGCGCCCAAGGTTCCGTAGTTGGCAATGCCGCCAGCATTCACGACTAAATCGCCTGCTGAGGTCAGGCGCCCGCTATTTGTAAGTTGGCCACCAATATTGATTTCGCTGTTACCACCACTCGTGATGCTTGAGGCGCCGTTCAGATTCAGTTGCCCGGCGGACAGATACATGCCACCGACACTAGAAGTCCTACCATTACCGGTAAACGTCCCGCCAATACGTATATCTACCCCGCCATCACTCGCAATCAACCCATCATTCGTCCAGTTCCCGCCACTCCCACTGAACGAATTCGACGCCAGCAATTGCCCGCCCGCCGTCTGATTCAAGGTTCCGACATTCACCGTCAATCGCCCGGCCTGAATAACGCTGCTGTTGGTCCAGCTATCAGCACTTAGTGTCAAACCACCGCGGGTGACGATGCTGCCGCCAGCATTGGTCAGGTTGGCCGTAGAAATATCAAACGTGCCATTACCTGTATGCAACAGCGACCCGCCCCCATTCAGAAAGCTGCCCGCATTGAGAATCAGGTCGCTGTTGGCGCTTTCCAGGGTGCCGTTGCGGTTGTCGAACAGGTTGCCGATCTGGAAGTTTGTTGCGCCACCACCGCCCAGCGCGCGCAGTTGCCCGGTCTGGTTGTCCAGACTGGCAGCGGTCACGGCCAGTGTGCTGTCACTTTCAATGATGCCGAAGCGGTTGTTCAGTGCGCCGCTCAGGTTCAGTTCGACCTGGCCGCCGGCGATCTGGCCGTCGTTGTCGCCACTGTTGTCGAAGTTGCCACCGTTGACCCGCACCAGGCCTTTGGCGTAAAGGCCGCCGTTGCGGTTGTCGAAGCCCGGGGTAGTGATCAGCGCTTCGCCGCCGCGCGCGGAGACTCGCCCGCCGTAGTTGTCGAAGCCGCCCAACGCGGTCAGGTTGAGGCGCTGCGCCTGGATGACGCCGCCCTGGCGGTTGGCGTCATAGCCGTTTTTAAGCACGCCACTCACGTTCGCGGTGAACAGACCTTGCAGGCTGGACAGCACTCCGCCCTGACTGTAGAGGTTGGCGCCGCTCAGGTTCAGGTCACCGTTCTGCGCGATGATCCGACCATTCTGGTTGTCGACGGTGCCAGCGACATCGACGCGTAGTGCGCCTGCGCTCTGTACTGTGCCACGCACGTTGGACAGGCTCGCTGCCTGTACTTGTGCATCGGCGCTCTGGCTATAGATCAAGCCATCGGCATCGTTGAGGACACTGCCACCCGCGACGACAGTCAGTGTGTTGTTGGCTGCGATTGTGCCGCGGTTACGGTTGTCCAGTTGCCCGGACGTGTTGAGGGTCATCAGGCTCTGGCTGATCAGTTGCCCGGCCTGGTTGTTGATTGCCGTGCTACGCCGCAACAGCAGGTTACCGCCGCTGGCCAGCTTGCCGCTGGTATTGGTCAGGCTGCCCAGCAGGTCGAGTGTCATCTCGCCCTTGCTGCTCAGATTACCGGCGCTGTTGTCGAGGCTGCTACCTTCGAAGCTGAAACTCTGCTGGGCCGTCAGATTACCGGCCGCGTTGTTCAGGGCATTGGCTTTGATGGTCAGCCCGGCACCACTGTCGATCAGGCCGTTTTGGCTGTTGTTCATCAGGCCGGCGACGGTCAGGGTCTGACCGGTTCCGCTGGACAGGATGCCGCCGCTGTTGTCGAGACTGTCAGCGATAACGCTCAGTGTGTTCTGGCTGACCAACGCACCGTTGCCGCCGTTGAGCAATTCACCGGTCAGGGTTGTAACGAGGTTACCGCTGCGGCTGGACAAGGTGCCGTCGTTGCGGTTGTCGAGGCGGTTACCGGAGACGTTCAGACCCTGCCAGCCAGAGATCAGACCGTTCTGGTTGAGCAGGTTGGTCGCGTTGACCGTCAGCACGTTGCTGCTGATCAGCTTGCCGCTGCTGTTGTCGAGGGTGCGGCCGTCGACTCTGAAACTCTGCGCGCTGGAGACCTCGCCAGACTGGTTATTCAGGTCGCGAATGCGGTTAAGGGTCAGCGAACCGTCTGCCGTGATCAAACCGCCGAGGTTGTTGAGGTCGTTGCCTTGCATGTCGATGGACAGACCGGCATTACCCATCACGCGTCCGCCGTTGAGCGACAGTGCATTGAGTACCAGGGTCATGTCACGTGTGGCCGACACTTCGCCGCCGTTGCCGGAATCCAGACTGCCAGCAGCCAGGTTCAGGGTGCCGGTGCTGTTGACCAGGCCCTTCGCGGTGTTGTTGATCGATGTAGCGTTGAGGACCAGGCTGGTGCCGCCCAACACCTGACCGCTCTGGTTATCGAGGCTGGCCGCGCCTACCTTGAGTGCCTGAGCAGCGTTGATCAGGCCTTTGTCGCGGTTGGTAAGCAGACCGGTAACCGTCAGGTCCAGGTTGTTGCGGCTGGTCAGCGTACCGCCCGTGTTATCGAGGGTATTGGCGGTGGCGTCGACACCGGCTGCGGCGATCATGCCTTTGACGTTGGTCAGCGCACGGGCGATGCGCAGGGTCAGCAATTGGTTGCTGAGCAGTTTGCCGCCGCTGTTATCGAGTTGTTGAGCGTTGACGGTGAACGCCTGAGCGCTGGAGATTTCGCCGTTCTGGTTCAGAACCTCGTTGACGTTTTTCAGCAGCAGTGCGCCTGGCGCGTTGATCAAACCGCCCTGGTTGTCCAGCTGGCCGTTGTTCAGGTCCAGGCTCAAGGAGGTGTTGCTGAACAGGCTACCGCCCTGCTGACTCAGGCGGCTGACACTGGCGGTCAGTGCCTGGCTGCTGCCGATGCTGCCGCCATCGCTGTTGGTCAGTTGTGCGCTCGTCAGGTCCAGACGATCACTGCTGCTGACGCGACCGTTGTGGCTGTTGTCGAAATTCCCGGTCTTGAGGGTCAGCAGGCCTTTGCCGCTGATATTGCCTTTCTGGCTGTTATCAAGACTGGCACTTTTCAGGTCCAGCGCACCATCGGTCAACAGTTTGCCGCCCTGGTTGCTGATTGCTCCGGTGCTGTCGAGGGTCAGGGTTCCGGCGCTGGAAATGCTGCCTGCGGTATTGGTCAGACTGCTGGTCTTAACCGTCAGGACATCTTCGTTGCTGATCAGGCCTTGAGTGTTGTCGAGCGTCGCAGACAGGTCGATACCCAGAGCTTTGAGGGCACTGATCGCGCCACCGGTGTTGTCCAGCGTACTGCCCACCAGCGTCAGACCGGCTTTACTGGAGAGCAGACCATTCGTTCGGTTGGTGATCTGCGCAACGTTCAGCGTCAGGGCTTTCTGCGCCAGCACCTGACCGCTGTCGCTGTTGTTGAGTTGCTGGCCGGTCAGGGTAATCACGTCCTGACTGGACAGTTCACCGCCACGGTTATCGATGTCGGTGACATTGATATCGAGGGCTTGGGTTGCGCCGATGAAACCGTTCTGACGGTTGTCCAGCGCGTCGCCGCGCACGGTCAATGTGCCTTGGGCAAGCATCTGACCGCCCAGTTGCCGAAGGCTGCCGATCTGTGCGTTGAGGTTCTGTTTGCTGGCGATCTGGCCGAGACCATTGTCTGCTGTCGCGGCACTCAGCGTCACATCGCCGTCGCCAATCAGCGTGCCCTTGACGTTGGTCAGGGCGGTATCAACCGTCACCTCCAGGCCTGCGCGGCTGCTGATCAAGCCTTCGGTGTTGTCCAGGCTCTCGCTGCGAGTGTTGAGCGCCGCAGCGGAAATCGTACCTTTGATGTTGCTCAGGGCCTTGTTCACGATCAGTGTCAGGGCCTGACTGCTGAGCAGTTTGCCGCCACTGTTATCGAGACTGTCGGCGTTCAGGGTAAAGGCCTTTGCGCTGGAGATTTCGCCGTTCTGGTTGGCCACGCCGTTGAGATTCTTCAGCAGCAACACGCCGGGGGCGTTGATCAAACCGCCCTGATTGTTCAACTGGCCGTTGTTCAGGTCGAGGCTCAGCGAGGTGTTGCTGAACAGCTCACCACCTTGCTGATCGAGGCTGGTCACGCTGGCCGTCAACGCCAGCGCACTGGCAATACGTCCGGCGTTCTGGTTGATGACTTTACCGGCCGTCAACTGCAGGGTGTCGCTGCTGGTCAGGCGACCGCCCTGGCTGTTGTCGAAGGTGCCGGTGGTGACCTGCGTGGCACCCTTGCCAGCCAGTTTGCCCGCCTGACTGTTGTCCAGGCTGGCGCTGGTCAGTGTCAGCGTTGCGTCGGTAGTAACGGAGCCCGCCTGGTTCTCCAGAGCGCCGGTGGTGGTGACGCTCAAGGCATCGGCACTGGACAGGCTGCCTGCTGCGTTTTGCAACGAAGCGGCATTGACCGTCAACCCCGCTTCGCTGCTGAGCAGACCACCGCTGTTGTCCAGCGCACCGGACACATCAATGCTCATGTCCTTCTGGCTCGCCAGCGTACCGCCTGCGTTATCCAGGCGTGCACCGTCGAGACGCAGGGTGTTACCGAACAACAGGCCTTTATTCAGGTTGATCAAGCGCGCCACGGTCAGTCCAAGCGCCGTGCCCGCCAGGACCTTGCCGCCGTTGCTGTTGTCGAGCGTCTGACCAATGATGTCCACACCGATCTGGCTGGACAGTTCACCGGCCTTGTTGTCGATGTCGGTAACATCGATTTTCAGCGCTTTTGTGGAGCCCACCAGGCCGCCTGCCTGGTTGTCGAGGGTTTTGCCGGTCAGGGTCAGATTGCCCTGCGCAACCAGCTCGCCGCCCTGCTGGGTCAGACTGCCGATATTGGCGACCATGTCTGCCTGACTGGCGATACGACCGCTGCCGTTGAGAGCGCTGTCGACCTGCAACTGCATCAGGCCAGCGGCGTTGAGCAGACCGTTCTGGTTATCCAGACGCGTGCCGACCAGTTCAAGACCGGCATTGCTGTTGATCAGGCCTTTTTGCGTGGTGCTCAGGCCGGTCTGGCTATTGTCGAGGGCATCGACGAACAGCTGCAGGCCTTTCTCGGCACGAATCGAACCGCCACGGTTGTCCACGCTGTCGCTATGCACGATCAACAGGTTCTGCGCGGCAATACGGCCACCGCGGTTGTCCAGCGTCTTGCTTGTCAGGTCCATCAAGCCTTTGGCTTGCAGGCTGCCACCCGCGCGATTGTCCAGTGCGCCGCTCAGTTTCAGAGTCAGTTGGCCATCTGTGACCAGTACACCTGACTGGCGGTTGTCCAGACTCGCGGCACCGATGTCGATACCCTGCCCTGCGCCCAGTGTTCCGGCCTGATTGTCGATGGTTTCAGTGATCACCAGTTTCAGGAACCGGTCAGCCATGACCTGGCCAGCGGCGTTATCGAGGCTCAGCGCATTCAGGGTCGTGTTACCAGCGCTGGTCAGCTCGCCGCTGCGACTCGACAGCTTGCCAGTGACGTTTACCAGCAGGTCGGCATCGCTGCTCAGGCTGCCGCTGTTGTTATTCAGCTCATTGGCCGTCAGATCGATACCGTTGCCGGACACCAGACCGCGCAGGTTGGTCAGCAACTGGTCAACACGCACAATGAGCGCTTTGTCGCTGAGCACCGAGCCCGCGGTGTTGTCCAGCGACGTAGCGGCCAGGGTGAAGCCGTTGGCGCTGGAAATTTCACCGCTGCGGTTGCTGACTGCATTGAGATTTTTCAGCAGCAACTGGCCCGGCGCGGTAATCAGACCGCCGTCGTTGTTCAGCACGCCGTTGCTTAAATCGAGGCTGACATCGCTGTTGCTGTACAGACGGCCATCGTTGGTCTGATTCAGACCGGTGACCACAGCGGTCAGGGCCATGGCGCTGGCGATACGACCGGCGTCACTGTTATTGACCAGCCCGGCATCAAGCTGAAGGGTTCCGGTACTGGTCAGGCGGCCGCCTTGCTGGTTGTCAAAAGCACCGGTGACAAGCTTCACACCCTTGCCGGCGATACGACCGTTCTGGCTGTTGTCGAGACTGCCACTGGTCAGCGTCAGGGTTGCATCACTTAGAATCTGCCCGCCGCGGTTCACCACAGCGCCATCGACCGTCAGGGACGAGGTGCCGGAGCTGGTGACGCTACCGGCGGTATTGCCCAGAGAGGCGGCGCTCAACACCAGCGAGCCATCGCTGCGCAATGTCCCCTGATCGTTGTTGAGGACGCCGGTAACTTTCAGGCCCAGACTGTTTTTGGCGTAGACGCTGCCACCGCCCGTGTTGATCAGTTGCCCGACGTTCAACTGCATACTCTGCTGGCCGGAAACGGCGCCTGCGCTCTGGTTGTTCAGGCTGTCGGCGTTGAGCAGCAACGCACCATTGGCCAGTAAACGGCCCTTGCCACTGTTATCGAACTGGCCGACGGTTGCGGTCAGCTCTCCAAGGCTGGAGAGCTCCGCGTTGCGGTTGTCCAGCGTCGCGGCACTCAGCTCGACACCGGTGGCGGAAATAAGGCCGCGCAGGTTGGTCAGCAACTGGGCGACACGCACGATCAAGGCTTTGTCGCTGATCACCGAACCTTCGGTGTTATCCAGCGTGGTAGCGGCCAGCGTGAAGCCATTGGCACTGGAGATTTCACCGCTCTGGTTGTTGACCACGCTCAGGTTTTTCAGCAGTAAATGGCCCGGCGCGTTGATCAGGCCGCCCTGGTTGGTCAGCACGCCGTTACTCAGGTCCAGGCTGACGTCGCTGTTGCCGTACAACCGGCCATCGTTGGTCTGGTTCAGACCTGTTACTACGGCGGTCAGCGCCATGGCGCTGGCAATACGACCGGCGTCGCTGTTGTTGACCAGACCGGCATTCAACTGGAGTGAGCCGGTACTGGTCAGGCGGCCATCCTGATGGTTGTCGAAAGCGCCAGTGGTGAGGACCACACCATTGCCCGCAATGCGACCACTCTGGCTGTTGTCCAGGCTGCCACTGGAAAGCGTCAGGCCGGCATCGCTGATGATCTGCCCACCCTGGTTGACGACCGCTGCATCGGCTTTCAGCGTGGCAACACCGGCACTGGTGACCCGACCGCCAGTGTTGGCCAGAGAAGCTGCTTTCAGGTCCAGCGTGCCGTCACTGCGCAGTACGCCCTGATTGTTATTCACTGCACCGGTCAGCGTCAGACCCAGCGTGTTTTTTGCATAAACGCTGCCGCCGGAGTTGGTCAGTTGTCCCAGAGTCAACTGGACGCCCTGCTGTCCGGAGACCACGCCGTTCTGGTTATTCAGGTTATCGGCGGTCAGCAGCATTGTGCCGTTGGCCAGAAGACGCCCTTTCGCACTGTTATCGAACTGGTCGATGGTGGCAGTCAGGGTGCTCAGGCTGGAAATTTCCGCGCTGCGGTTGTCCAGCGTTGCAGCACTCAGATTGACGCCATTGGCGGAAATCTTGCCGCGCAGGTTGGTCAGCAACTGATTGATGCGCACAACAAGCGCTTTATCGCTGAGCAGCGAGCCGTCCGTGTTATCCAGCGAGTTGGCAGCCAGTGTAAAACCGTTGGCACTGGAGATTTCACCGCTCTGGTTGTTGACGACATTCAGGTTTTTCAGCAGCAACTGGCCAGGCGCATTGATCAGGCCGCTCTGGTTGCTCAACAGACCATTGCTCAGGTCCAGGCTGACGTCGCTGTTGCTGTAAAGCCGGCCGTCGTTGGTCTGATTCAGGCCGGTGACCACTGCGGTCAACGCCATGGCGCTGGCGATGCGACCGGCGTCGCTGTTGTTGACCAGCCCGGCGTTCAGTTGAAGCGCGCCGGTACTGGTCAGGCGGCCGTCCTGATAGTTGTCGAAAGCGCCAGTGGTAAGCACCACGCCATTGCCGGCAATGCGACCACTCTGGCTGTTATCCAAACTGCCGCTGGAGAGCGTCAGGCCCGCATCGCTCAGAATCTGCCCGCCCCGGTTGGCGACTGCGCCCGTTGTGCTGACCGTTGCCGTACCGGCACTGGTCACGCTGCCACTGTTGTTGCTCAGAGAGGCTGCACGCACATCCAGAGTGCCATCACTGCGCAGTGTGCCTTGGTCATTGTTCAACGCGCCGCTGACGGCCAGGCTCAGACTGTTTTTGCCGTAGAGACTACCGTTGCCAGCATTGGTCAGTTGCCCCAGATTCAGCTGTACACCTTGCTGTCCGGCGACCGAGCCGTTCTGGTTGTTCAGGTGGTCAGAGGTCAGTTGCAGCGCGCCGCTAGCCAGCAGACGGCCTTTTTCGCGGTTATCGAACTGGCCGACGGTCGAGGTCAGGCTGCCGAGGCTGGAGATTTCCGCGCTGCGGTTGTCCACGCTTGCCGCGTTGAGCAGCAGATCGCCATTGGCGCTGATAAGCCCCAGCTGGTTGAGCAACGGCCCGGAAATACGGGCTGATAAGCCGCTGCTGCTGGACAGCTTACCTTGCTGGCTGTTGTCCAGAGAACCGGCGGTAATGGTCATAGCGCCATTGCTGCTGATCAGCCCGCTCTGGCTGTTGAGCACCTGAGACGCGTTGATATCGACAGTGCCGCCCTGGCTCAGAATTCGGCCTGACTGGCGATTGTCGACGGCAGTGGCCACGATGCGTGTGCTGGACTGCCCGTTGAGTGTGGCACCCTGGTTGTTCAGGGTCTGGCTGATAGTGACCTGCAGAGCGCGACTGGCAGTGATGCTGCCGCTGTTGTTGAGCCCGTAGGCAGACAGCGTCACATCGCCCGATGTATTGCGGCTATTGTCGGCATTGACGCCAGCCTCGATCACCGCGGTGTTATTGATCTGGCCGCCTGCGGAAAGTGTCAGTGCATCGCGCGCGGCGACGTTCTGCCGGGTGATGAGATCACCTGCCGTGGTCATGCCCAGTGACGACCCTGCGTAGACCGGGCCGTTGACCTCGGCACTGTTGGCCCTGGCCGTGACAGCGCCGCTTGCTGCGGTCTGCGTCATGCTCAAATGGCCGTTGGCATCAAGCTGGATATCACCGCCACTGGCCGCCAGATCGCCAGCCAGCCTGACACCCACACCCGCCTCGGTGCCCACCAGACGGATCGCGCCGGCATACATGCCGCCCAGCGCCGAGCTGTCGACGGCCAACTCCGGTTTGGCGCTGCCGTCGTCAGGCAAGGCCGTGGGATTCAGCGTCTGCGCGTCGACATCGTTGCGACCGGCAATGATGTTGAGGCGCCTAGCGTGCAGCTCGGCATTGATCTTCGCGCTACGGGTAATGATGTCGAACTGGTCGACGTTGTCTGCGTTCAGCCCCACGCCGTCGATGGATATGCTGCCGCCCTGCACATTGAAACGCTGCAACTGCCCGTTGGCATCCAGCACCGGCTTGCCGGTGGTCAGGGTGACCTGCGGGGTATTGATGAAACCGCAGCCGTTGCAACTGATGCCGTAGGGGTTGGCGACGATGACACGCGCCGCCTGCCCGGCCACTTCCGTGTAGCCCTTGAGCTGGCTGGCGTTGGCCCCGACCACTTCGTTGAGAATGGTGGTAGCGGCCGTGCCGCGCAGGTTGGAGTTGCCAACGATAATTCCGCCCAGTTGGGTGCTCTGGGTCTGGTTCGTGGAGTTGTTGAGGATGACGCCTTGGCTGTCGACGTTGTACTGCTGGAACTGGTTGTGCGACAGGCCGCTGGCATTGGGCGTGGCAATGTTGACGATGGGCACGCCATTACCGGCCTGGCTCAGGCTGGTATTCGGCCCACTGACCACGATACCTTCGGCCTGAACCAGCAGCGGCTGCCAGAACAGGGCATTGGCCAGAATCAGCGCGAGGCCGCGTTTGGGCATTCCCCAAAAAGACTGGCGCTCGATCAGCACGGCGGAAGGCTGACGAGCAAGCAGAGCCAGTTGGTGAACGTCCATGTAAATGACCTCGGAACAGGTAGGTTGAGAACGGCGTTATTAAAGGAAGAAGTCCATACGGAAATAGATCGGTGCTTCGCGCTCGATCACATCAGGACGTTCCAGGGAATGAGCGAAGGTCACTGAGGCCGCAACGTGCTGGCCTCGGGTAAACAGCTCGAACGAATTGCTCGACAAGCGGCCATGCTGGTCGCCGTTGTAACGGTCGTTGCGGATCACGCCCTGGTCGTAACCGGCAGCCGCGCCATATTCGGCGAACACCGGGCGCAGCCAGTCCAGGGTGACCGGGCGAGTCAGGCGCAACTCGTTACGCCAGTAACCACCGCTGTCGCCAGACAGAAACTCATCCTTGTAACCACGCACCGATGCCGATCCGCCCAGGCTGGTGCGTTGCGAGCTGAACAACACATCTTCGCTGCGCTGCCCGGTGGCCAGGCTGGTGAAGCTCAGGTTCTCGCCCCACAGTTGAAAGGGGTGCAGGTAGCTGAGGGTGCCGGTGTATTTGCGATAACGTGCATCGGCTTCACCCGGGCGAGGATCGTGGTTGCCCTGCGCATCCAGTGCACCGATGCCCTGCTGCATGCCCAGGTCGATGTTGATGAACGCCGAACCGACCCGCCGCCCGTGGTTGATACCGAACTGCGCCTCGGTGATGCGATTGCTGCTGACCGCCAGTTTGCTGTCTTCGACGTAGTTGTTGGTGCGCAGGTAGGACAGACCGGCATTGAGCGAGGTCTTGCTAAGCGCGTCGCGATACACGACCCGCTCGGCCTTGAACTGGTGGTTCTGACTGTCGCCATCCTGCTTGAAGTTGATGTTCGAGGCCTGGGCCACCGAGCGGTATTCGCTGGTGTTGTACAGATAGCTGAATGTCCACCAGCCCCAGGGCAAACTGTAGGCAAGCGAGGCATTGCGCGATGCTTTCTGCCGATCGCTGATCGCATCGTGGCCGCCGCGCAGGCTGAACTGATCGGCCAGCCCCAGCGGATTGTCCCATTCAAGCCCGGCGTTCCATTGCTGCTCACCGGTGCTGCGCTGCCCCTCGTTGGTACGCGACAGGTTGGCCCGCCACGGTTTTCGCGGAGTGTTCTTGACCACCACATCGCTGCCGCCGACGACCTGGCCGGGGGTCAGTTCCATCTGCGCCTGATTGGACGGCAGACGGTTGAGCTGATCGACCATCTGCTCGATTTCGCGCAGGTTGACCATCTCGCCCTCCTTGCCGGGAAAGGTCATGGCCAGCTCACGCGCCGACAGACCGCTGGCAGCATCGCCGCGCAGATGCTCCAGCTTGCCTTCAATGACCAGCACTTGCAGGTCGCCTGTAGACAGGTCCTGTTGCGGCAGATAGGCGCGAGTCGTCACCAGGCCTTTTTCAAGGTAATGATCAGTGATGACTTTCAGCAACTCGTTGAGCTGGGCGACGCCAAGACACTTGCCTTGATACGGCGCGATCAGCTCATCACGCTCGGCGGGCGACAGTGAATCAGCGCCCTTGAGCTCTATACGCTGAATGGTGAAGCAGCGGGTGTCAGCAGGCGCGCCTGGTACCGCGGGTGCAGCTTGTTTGCCCGGCAGGTCCTTGAGGTCTTCAAGACGACGGCGTTGCTCTTCGAGCAAGCGGTCCTGACGATCACGAATGAGGTCTTGTTCGCCTGGCAAATTGGCGGGAGGGCTGGCTGCAAGCAAGGGGAACGGCGCGATGGCGAGCATGAGCAGCAGGGCTACTCTGGGAGCATGAGGGTGCACGGTGCGTCCTTGCAGTAGCATATTGATATCAAAAGGTGGGCAATATTAGAACGCCATCATCATGGCGTCAAATATTTGTATCGACCTTGTATCCGATTTGTTGAACTTTTTTTGAAGTTGATTTTGACAGCACCGACCTCTAGCCTGCGCCAAAGGATCGTGTGCTTAGTATTGATAGGCGGCAGCGTATCTTTTCGACATAGCATTAAGGTCATAATTAAATATATGCAGAAATGCTAATCGGCTAGCACACGAAAACCGGCTCGCGCCAAGGCCGCGGACGCACTGATAAAATGGCTATGGTTTAAAGCAAATAGGTGAAAGCATGCTGACCCTCCAAGGCTCTGGAGCCGCAACGACGGTCTTTCTGTATCGCTAAGGTGTGAATAAAGAGGCTGCAGGTTATCGGTCAAACCCTGCAATGTGACGCATGAGTAAACACGGGGATGGGTCATAACAACTAGTTATCGGCAAATACCCGACAATGAACCGCTATTCCAGCCGCCTCCTGTTGTATGCACTATCGGGGGCGCTGCAGTCTTGTATCTGTTTAGAAGCGCGTCATGGACTCTAGAGCCTCCCGCGCCTTGCACTCATCGTTATACACAATCTGACTGCTTATTGTTCCAATGCGGAGCGCGAGGAACGAGAAGCGTGCGAAAAACACTTCTCATTACCCTGCGCGGGAGGCCTTTCGAATCACTGTTGCCCGGACAACTTCATGATCATCCGCGACAGCAGATAGATCCGTGGCGCGACACTGCCCACCTCGGCGTACTCTTCAGGCGTATGGATGTTGCCACCGACGATGCCGAAACCATCCAGCGTCGGCGTTCCTACGCTGGCAGACAAACTTGAATCCGCCGCCCCGCCGCTGCCCTCGATGGTCAGGGTGCGGCCCAGCTCACCGTAGATGCCTTGCGCCATCGCGACCAATGCATCGGACTGCGCGGTTTGCGGCATCGGTGGCAGGCCACGGACCAGGCTGGTCTTGACCTCGGTATCAGGCACCAGCTTGTTGGCCGACACCCTGGCCAGATCCTGCTCGACGCGGTCAAACTCCTCCGGTACGGCAGCACGCACATCGGCCTTGGCGCTGGCCTGATCAGGAATCACGTTGGTGCGGTCTCCCGCCTTGAGCACGGTGAAGTTGATGGTGGTTTTCTTCTCCTCGTCACCCAGCTTGCCGAGTTGCAGGATCTGATGGGCAACTTCGGTCGCGGCGTTACGTCCCAACTCAGGCGCCACGCCTGCATGCGAGGCCTTGCCCTTGACTTCGACCAGCGCGGTTGCCGAGCCTTTGCGCCACACCACCAGACCGTCGGCCGGACGTCCCGGCTCCAGGTTGAGCGTGACGTCATGCTCCTTCGCGGTTTTCTTGATCAGCTCGGTACCGACGCCTGAGCCAGTCTCCTCACTGGCGTCGAGCAGCACCGTGATCTGCGCGTAGTCGGTGAACTTCAGGTTGTGCAGCACCTTCAGCGCATAGATAGCCGCAACGATGCCGCCCTTGTCATCCATCACGCCTGGGCCGTAGGCACGCCCGTCCTTGATATGAAACGGACGCTCGGCCGCGGAGCCTTCCTTGAACACGGTGTCCATGTGCGCCATCAGCAGAATCTTCGCCTTGCCGGTGCCTTTCAGGGTGGCGATGACGTGGTTGCTGGCTTCTGGCGTATTTGGAACGAGCTCGATGGTGGCACCGAGCTTTTTCAGCTCTTCGATCGCGATGTCGCTGACCTTGGTCAGGCCCGGTACATACCCGGAACCCGAGTCGATGTTCACCAGACGCTCCAGCAGCTTCAAGGCTTCGTCCTTGTATTGCTCGGCATCGGCCTGGATCGCCTTGTGCGGTTCGGCCATGGCCGCTGGTGCCAGAGCTGTCAACGCAAGCGCCAAAGCGAGATGAGCGGCCAGTGGCGAGCGGGAGAATGAGCGCATGTTGTTCCGTCCTTGTGTTCGGTTAGTCGAGGTTTTCAGGACCATACCTTAAACAAACACCGGCCGTCATGAGTCAACTCGCGGTACGCCAACGCTCGAACGTGTCAAACAGCAGCCCATACAGAATCGGGATCAAGCCCAGCGTCACCAGTGTGCCCAACGCCAGCCCGCCCATGATCGTGATCGCCATACCCTCCCAGAGCGGGCCGGCAAAAAGCATAAGAGGGACCAAGCCGATGATGCACGTGAGTTTGGTCATCACGATCGGTCGCAACCGCTTGATCGCTGCGTTGACCACCGCCTCACGAACCGACAGCCCGTGCCCGCGCTCAACCTCGATGCGTTCGAGCAATAGCACCGCATTGTTGACAATGATGCCGGCCAGCGACAGCAGCCCGAACGTCGCCATGAAGCCGAACGGGTATCCGGTGAGCACCAGGGCCAATGCCACGCCGATGATCACAAAGGGCACACTGGATATGACGATCAGCAACTTGCGAAACGAATTGAACTGCCACACGAACAACGACAGCATCGCCACCAGTGCGTGCGGCATGTATTGCAGAAGCGCCTGGTTGGCTTCGGCCGAGTCCTCTATTTCACCACCCAGTTCGATGCGATAACCCGCTGGCATATTGAGCGTCGCAATCTGCGGTGCCAGATGTTCAATGATCGAGGTGGCGGTCAACGACGGATTGTGTCCTACCACAGTGATCGCACGCTCCAGATTGCGGCGCTGAATGGTCGATGCCTCGGCCTCGGGTTCGACCGTCGCGATGGCGGACAACATCAGCGGCGCCGCCCCGGAAGCCGGGTAAATCAACGTACTGTCCAGATCATTGGCAGGCGTAATCGTTGTGCCCTGCTCACGAGCCACAATCGCCACAGCCGTTTCACCATCCTGCAGCGATGACACAGACAGCCCGGTGTTCCTCAGTTGCAGAGCTTGCGCGATGTCCTGAGTGGAAACACCGGCATGCAGCGCCTTGTACTGATCGACGACTACGTCATAACGCAGCAGCCGGGTACGCCAGTCATCGCGTACGTCCAGGGTTCCGGGTAACGCCGAAAAGGCTTGCTCGATTTTGCGGGCAATATTTCGCAGCACTTTTTCGTCAGGGCCAATGACCCGGTAGACCGCAATCCCGGCTTCGGTGGTGCCCATGGAAAACCGTTTGGGCTGCGCTTCGACTTCGGGGTGCTGGGTCAGGATGAAGTGCCGGGTTCGCTCAATGACTGCATCGAGGTTGGCACCGTCACGCACGCTGACCGTGAAGTAGGCAATATTCGGCGCGGGCAGAGGCGGATTGAGCCCCAGAACAATTCTCGGCCCGCCATTGGCGACATAGCCAATGCTGTGTTTGACGCCCTGATCGCTGCTCAGCCACTGACTGATATCGCGCACGGCCTGAGACGTAGCACGCGAGCTGCTGCCGGGCTCCAGCACCAACGGAATCTGGAATTGCATGCGGTCGGACTTGGGCAGAAAGTCGTAAGGCACCTGGGTCAGCACGACGATCGCAACCGTCAGCAATCCCAGCATGCTTGCGATGAAGATCAAGGAGTGATTCAGCAGCCTCTCGATGACTTTTCGATAGCCTCGATAGAACACCGATGCATACTCATCGATGTTGTCAGTCGCCCCTGAGACAGCGGGTGCCTTGGCAAAGTAAAAGCACAACAGGGGCGTCACGGTGATGCTGAGCAGCCACGAACTGATCAGCGTGGTGGCGAGCACAATCGCCAGCGAACGCAGGTATTCGTTAGTGCTGGTCTGCCCCAGAAAGAACGGCGAAAACGCCAGCACAATGACCAGTGACGAAGTCAGCAAGGGGATCATCAACGTATGCCCGGCTTCCTCACAGGCCCGCCGTCGGTCCTCCCCGGCGTGCAGACGCCGCTCGATGTCCTCGGCGATGACAATGCCATTGTCCACCAGCAGCCCGAGGGCCAGGATGATCGCGGCAATCGACACCGTCTGCAGTTCTATCCCCAGCGAGCGCATGACCAGCAATGTACTCAGGATGGTCAGTGGCACAATCACCCCAACCACCAGGCCGGTACGCCAGCCCAGAAACAGCATGACCACACACATCACGATAACGACCGTTTCGGCCATGACGTGATACATCTTGTTCATTTCGTGCTGAACCACGCTGGACTGAAACGTCACGATGTGCAGGGTAAAGCCCGCTGGAAGTTGTTGTTCCAGCTCGCCGAGTTTTTTGCGCAGAGCGGCACCGAACGTCTGGACATTGAGTCCGGGCTGCATCGAAACGGCCAGCACCACAGCATCCTGCCCCTGGTAGATCGCTTCGGTTTCCGGCGGGTCGACAGGGCTCACCGATATTCGGGTCAGGTCATGCAACGCTACCATCTGGCCGCCGGGCAACTGCACGGGAAACTGACGAAGCTGATCCAGCGACAGCACCTCGCCGCTGACCGAGAGCGTGGTGCTCTGTTGCCCGATGACCGGGTTGCCTCCCGGCGCGATCAGGTTGCGGTTTTGCAATTGCTGGAGCAACTGTTGCGGCGAAAGCCCGGCTGCCGCTAGTGTCTGGTGATCGAAGTCGAGGTAGATTCGCTCGTCCTGCAGGCCATACAGCTCGACCTGATCGACACCCTTGAGCTCATAAAGCTGATTGCGCAGGCGTTTTATCGGCGCGCGCATCTCGCTCATGGTAAAACCCGGCGCCGTCAACGCAACGGAAGCCACTGCCACGCGACCGAAATCATCGTCCACAAAGGGCCCTTGGGTGCCGGCCGGGAAGACTCCGTTCGTTTCGCTCACCTTCGCCCGGAGTCGTTGCCACAGCAGTCCCAGATCCTTGATGGTGTCATACGCCGTGACTTGCACAATCACCCGGCCTGGCTGGACCGTGGTGACAATGTTCTTGATCTCGGCCAGTTCACGGATACGTTCTTCGAGTGGCCTGGCAAGCAGCTCTTCCGTCCGTTCGGTGGAGAGCCCGGCCAGGGACACGCTGACCAGTGCGTCGCGAACCGTCACCGAAGGTTCTTCCTGCGACGGAAACCCCAAAAAGGTCGCGACACCGGCGAGCAAAACAAGGAAGGCCGCAAACAGGGTCAGGCGGCTCGCGCTCATTGCGCGGTAGGTAAGACTCATTGCGTGCCCCCGGTCAAACGTGTTCCAGGCTGAAACAGAGTGACGGTCTCGCCGTCCTGCAGGAAAGCAGCGCCGGCAGTGACCACTCGCTCCCCGACAGCCAGGCCGCTGGCGATCAACGCCCGGCCATCTTTAACCGTACCCAGCGAAACAGAGCGGATGGCGACTGTTCCGCCTGGCTGGTAAACAAAGACCTCGGCGGCGTTGCTGCCAGTGCCCATCCACAACGCCTGGACCGGGACCGACAAGGGCTGTGTGCCGGTATCGGGATGCATCTGCACCAGCAGCGTGACGCCGCTGGGCAATCTACTGGCAGGCCGCAACACACGAAACACGGCCGTTCTGACCAGCCCGTCATCGGCACGGGTTGAGATGCCTTCAAGTGCCAGATCAAACCCTGAAGTGCCGTCTGCCGTGCTTGAGGCTCTGGCCAGGTCACCAGGTTTGAGCGTTTCGGCAGGCGCCAGCGGAACAGCAGCCACCACCTCCTGCCCGGCAGCGGACTCGATGTCCAGCACCACTTGCCCAGCGGGCAACACGGTGCGCGGCTGTGCATGCCGTGCGACTACTCGCCCGGCAAAGGGTGCGATCAACCGGGTGCGGTCGAGCTCGTGGTGGGCCAGAGCCTGCTCAGCCTGGGCCCGGACCTGCTCGGCCTTGGCCTGTTCACTGGATGCCAGGGCCGACTCGACCACACTCTGGGCGACACTGCCTGCCGCGAGCAGACGCTTCTGACGCTGATAATTAAGCTCACGTTCAACCGCCTGCGCTCTGGCCAGACGCAAGCTGGCCTGCGCCTCTTGCAGACGCAGCTGCGCAGGCTGTCGGTCAATGCTGGCGAGCACCTGATCCTTTTCAACGGTATCGCCAATGTCGACCCGCAGTTCTGTCAGGGTGCCTGCCGATTCAAACGCCAGACTGGCGCGCTCCTGCTGCCGAACGGTGCCGATAAAGCGCACCGTGGTTCCCTCTCCTGCCCGTGCAGCTTCAACCTTGACGGCACGGATGGCCGAGACGCTGGCCGTATGTTTATCGCTGCACCCACTGACCATCAGGGCGATCATTACGATACTGCAAGCGTGTAAAACACATCGCTGTAGATCAGGAAACCCATCGGGATGTAATCGCATGACAGGCTTCATCCCTTCAGAAGGCGTAGTTCAAGGCAATCAAACCGCTGCCTTCGGCATCGGTCTCGACCAGCGGGCTGCCACGGGTCTGATCGGTGTAGTGGGTCACCCCAAGGCTTGCAACGGTTGACCAGTGGGCATCAAAGGTGTGCTGCCAGGCGAGCGCAGCCGAGTACGCGTAAATCCCGCTGTCTGCCGTGAACCTGGAAAAGCCGGTGCGCTGACTCTGGATCGGGCTCACACCGAAGTAGGTCTGGTTGTAACGGCCGTCACCGGCATGCGCATCGATATCCAGCGTCACCGTATCGGTCTGGCTGTGGTAGGCGATGCCCTCAAAACCCAAGCGGTAACGGTTGCCACGCTTTTCACCGGCCACACGCAGTTCGGCCTCGGCACTGGCCGACAACCACGGTGTGAGCTGTTGAGAGATCATGAAGTCGCCAACCGTTGCACCCTTGACGGTGCCCATCCCTCTGAGTTCATTGGAACCAGGGCGGTTTGTACTGTTTTTCTCGGTACGGCCGAAATCGTAGTTGAGCGCTGCGCTGGCCCCGAACCCGGAATCAGACTGCCATTGCAGCCCCACTCCCCGTGCGGTATCCGCAAAAAAGATGCCGCGCTGAACGGTGAGCATCGGCAACACTTGACTGCGGTATTCATCGGCCCCCATGTAGCGTGGCAGCACGGCCATGCCGAGGCCGAAATTGACGTTGAACCTGTCGCCGAGAATGGACTGGCTTTGCGTAGACGCGCTGTCCTGAGCAAAAGCCTGACCGACCAGTGTCATGGCCACTGAGGCGATCAACACGCCTAGCGCAGGCTTGAGCATTGCAGGACGAACGTGAGGACGAACGGTTTCAGGACTCATGGTGATACTCCGGTTTCATTCAGGATTGAGGTGGGGTTGTCGGTTCTGCGCCGCGAAGCACTCGAAACATGTCGATTCGGTTTTGTTGCAGCTCATCGAGTGACTTGCGACCGGCTGCATCGGCTTCGGCGATACGGATGGTGGAGCCCAGCAATGCCGTGCGTTCGGCAGCACCGGCATTGAGCTCGAAGGACAGGCGGCACACTTTTTCCTGCACCAGCGCGACGCGCTCGATCTCGTTGCGAACATGGCCCAGGGCCAGCTGACGACGGGTCAGCACACCGGCCATTTCACGAAACGAGTTCTGAATGGCTTTTTCATACTCGGCGACCGCGATCTGCTGGCGCACATGCGCCAGATCCAGGTTGGCCTGATTACGCCCGCCGTCGAACAACGGCAGGTTCAGTTGCGGGGAGAACAGCCAGGTACCGCTGCCATTGCTGAACAGCGTGCGCAGACTGTCGCTCTGCAGACCTACGCTGGTACTGAGTTTTATGGACGGAAAGAATGCAGCACGGGCGGCACCGATATTGGCGTTGCTGGCCTTGAGTGCTTCTTCGCGCTGACGAATATCAAAACGCTCAAGCAGACGCTGAGACGGCAGATTCGACAGCCAGGCCGGTGTCTCGACCAGCGCGATGGTCAGCGCCGGCGTTTCCGGCGTGGTGGCTGGCAACACTGCCGAGTAGCCGGTGAGCAGCAGCAAAGCCTGGGAAGCGTTCGCGTGATCGCTTAGCGCATCCTGTACCTGCTGCTGTGCAGTCAAGGTTTCAAGGCGCTGCGCCATCAGATCGTCGAGTGAAGTGGCACCCTGGCGCTGCTGCTCTTCGGCCGCCTTTACCAGCATCAGCCGGGCATCATGAACGGCCTGCGCATCCTGCTGCACGGCGGCGGCCAGACGCTCGGCCAGCCAGGCGCGAGCCACTTCCGCAACCAGCGCACTGCGCGCCGCTTGCTGGCCATACGTGCTGGCCAGATAATCATGCTGCGCAGCCTCGGACAGGCTGCGCACGCGCCCAAAAAAATCCAGTTCAAAGTCCGAGACGCCCACCGATGCAATGGAAAGGTGCTGACCATAACGCTCATCGGCAGCCGCATTATCGAAGTGCTGGCGGTTACGCTGGACGCTTGCGGCAATTGTCGGAAAACGATCGGCACGGGTTATGCCGCGCATCGCCCTGGCTTCGTCCACCCTCAGCAGCGCCACGCGAAAATCGCGATTGAACGTCAGGGCTGATTGCAACAGAACCCGCAGTTCACCCTTTGGCGACAGCTCGGCAGCCAGCGCTTCTTCGTCCGCAGTCAGCGCGATGGCAATGGACGCATCACCGGCCGGGACGACAGCAGACAACTGGTCTGCTGGAACCGGCAAGGCCGGGCGCTGATACTCGGGAATCAATGAGCAACCCGAAAAAACCAGGCTCAGCAGCATAGCCAGGTAACAGCATCCGAGGTTGCGGATACGCTTGGACATCGGTGTACTCATCGGCATAGGATCTGTCCGCGACAGTGGGCTCTGGACAGCATCCTGAACGTCGACTTTCAACAAACCGTTCGTGAATTATCAAGATTTGATCAAGAGGCGCGCTCGTGTCAGGAAAACGCATTCTTATCGTTGAAGACGATGCCGACAGTGCCAGCATTCTTGAGGCTTACCTGCGTCGTGACGGCTTCAACGTCGGGCTGGCCGAAAACGGTCAGCGCGGTATCGATATGCACCGTCAGTGGAAACCCGACCTGATTCTGCTGGACGTCATGCTGCCGCTTGTCAGTGGCACGGACGTGCTTTCGGCAGTCCGGCGCTGCAGCGACACGCCGGTGATCATGGTCACCGCCATGGGCGACGAACCGGAAAAGCTCGGCGCATTGCGCTACGGGGCTGACGATTACGTGGTCAAACCCTACAACCCCAAGGAAGTGGTGGCCCGTGTGCACGCGGTGCTGCGCCGCTCCCAGCAGAACGCCAGTAACGAACGCCATTTGCGTTACCAGAACCTGCTGGTGGACCTGGATGCAGTCACCGCCATCATTGAAGGACGAGATGGCACAGACACACTACTCGACCTGACACCCACCGAGTTCAAGATCCTTTCGACCTTGCTGAAAACACCCTCCAAAGCCTTCACCCGCGAAGAATTGCTGGAAATCTGCCTGCCCGACAGCGAGGCGCTGGCCAGGGTTGTCGATGCGCACGTGCACAATCTGCGTCGCAAACTCGAAATTCACGGCGTGGATAATGTGCTGGTGACCGTCCGCTCTGTCGGCTATCGATTCAGGTGAGCCTCATGCAACGCTTTTTCAGACACCGGCAGAAACCTTTATGGCACTGGGTCGGGATGCGCATGAGCATGCTGGCCGTCGGCGCAGTCATCGTGATCGCGTTCTGCATGTGGCTGCACGTCACGGTGTCTGACTGGCTCACATTGCAGGCAATGCCAGTCGATGTGCGCACGGAGTTCATAAGGTTGCAAGCCGAACCTGCCATGGACATGATCAAGCTTCGCGAGTTGTTCTTCGAGTATTACCCGATCGAAAACCTGCTGCCGGGCATCGCCAACAAGGAGTGGTGGGTATTGGCAGCGCTGGTGATGATGGCCATCCCGATCATCATCTTTTTCGGCTTTCTGTTCTCCCGCCCGCTTTCCAGCCAGTTCTCTTCGATTGCCAAGGGCGCGCGTCAGGTCGCTCAGGGTGACTTCAAGACGCGCCTGCCTATGAGCGATAAAGACCCGGACGAGCTACAGGCGCTGGTCAGCGACTTCAACACCATGACCACCCAACTGGGGCGTTACGAACTGGAGGTCAGCGAGTCCAGCGCGATGATCGCCCATGAACTGCGCACGCCACTGAACGCGGCCATGGGGCGTATTCAGGGCATGATCGATGAAGTGTTCCCGCGCGATCTGGCACAACTGGAAATGGTCCACCGCCAACTCAACCAGTTGAACAAACTGGTGAGCGATCTGCACCTTCTCTCACTGGCCAGCGCTGGCCAGTTGACCCTGGACAAGAGGGTATTTTCCCTTGAGAAACTGGTGGCCGAACGCCTGAGCTGGTTTGCCGCACAGCTCGATGAAGCGGGCGTTGTCGTGACGATCGACATCCCCCAACGACTGACCGTCACCGCCGACCGTGACCGGATCGGCCAGGTGGTCAATATTCTCGTCGATAATGCGCTGCGCTACTCGGCGATGGGCGGTGAACTGCTGATTGTCGGCAGGGCCAGCGCACGGAGCATGGAACTGACCGTCTCCGACCGCGGGCCCGGCTTTGGCCCGGAAAACCTTGAACAGGTGTTCGACCGTTTCTGGCGCGCCGAACGTTCGCGGGCGCGCTATTCGGGAGGCAGCGGCCTTGGCCTGTCCATCGCCCGGGCTATTTGCCTCGAGCATGACGGCACTATCGGGGTGCGCAACAGGCCTGGCGGCGGGTCGGTGATCCGCCTGGAAATCCCGGCCTGACCCTGCTGACCCGAACCTGCGGATCAATGCCCCATCAACGAATCGATAGCGTCCGGTTTGTCGTGCACGCCAAACCGGTCCACCAGCGTGGCCGTCGCCCGGTTCATGCCGACAACGTCCACACTGATACCCGCCCTCCTCAGCTTGAGCACCACCTTGTCCAGCGCGGCAACCGCAGTGATGTCCCAGAAATGCGCCTCGCGCAGATCAATGGCGAGTGTTTCGACGTTTTCGCGCAGGTCGAAGGACGCCATGAAGCGCTCGGCAGAAGCGAAAAACACCTGGCCGGTGACGTAATAAGTGCGGTGACTATGCTCAGGGTCTCGGCGCGAAGTGACGTCGAGATAACGGGCGATCTTGCTGGCAAAGAACATCGCGGCCAGCAGGGACCCCACCAACACGCCATAGGCGAGGTTATGGGTGGCTACCACCACGATCACCGTCACGACCAGCACGATGGTTGCGGTCATCATCGACTCAAGCAGGCCCACCACCGCCAGCGCCGCGGAGTACGGCAGGATGATCAACAGCGTGTCGAGATTCAGCGCGACGTCCGGCCACATGAACACCGGCAGACTGTCAGGCATTGCGCCCATATCACCGACAGTTCGTACATCAAGGCCAATGTAAATGGACGTTGCCGTGAGCAGCAGAATGCACACCAACGGCGACGGCAGCAATTTGCCCAGCAATGGCAGGCGCGGGAACAGATAGATAATCGCCAGGCTCGCCGCCGTCATTGCATAAACCGGCCAGGTCGCATGGGTCAGTTCTGGCAGTTGGGCCATGAAAATCAGAATCGCCAGCGCGCTCACAAAGCCGGTCACGACTGATCGTGAAACAAAGCGCATCAGTTCTCCGAGGCGCGAATACCCCGCAACAATCTGTAGTACGCCGCACAGTAACGTGGCGGCCAGCAAATACTGAAGACCATGCTCTTTCACCAGGTTCACCATCAGCAGTGCCATCGCCCCTGTGGCTGCGGAAATCATCGCCGGACGGCCGCCCACGAAAGCGATGACCACACAGATACAGAACGAGGCGTAAAGCCCGACTTTCGGGTCTACCCCCGTGATGATGGAGAACGCGATAGCCTCTGGAATCAGGGCCAGTGCAACGACAAGCCCGGCCAGAACATCGGCCCGGACGCTGGAAAACCACGTAGCTTTGATTTTTTCGAGCATGGAAATACTTGTGTCGAACACCGCAGAGCGCGCATCAGCGAGTGCCGGACGTGCGTGTGCATCGGTTTTCGAATGAGTAATGATTGAGGTGGCGGCGACCGTAAAACGGACACAACGACAGGCGACCGCAGTCAGCGGCAGTCAGGGTGTAGCGAGGGGGCGAAGCGCTAAGGCGGCGTAGGCAGCCAGCTGGAACGGGGCAAAAGTGATTCCTTCGATGGGTCGCAGGACGAACGCATCATAGACCCATCCGTTTGAGGTGTTCAAGACGCAGATGCCTGCCCGACAGCGACACGGCGCAGCTGATATGCGTTTCCCAGGATAATTTTCCCCTGTTTTCAAAGGCGGTTTTCACTCATGATGCAGGCATCATTTGCCCCGATGCCTTCTATGAAACGCTACGAAAAATTCGCCGCCGACATTTCGGAAATGATTCGCAGCGGCGTGTTGCCAGCCGGTGAGAAAGTCCCCTCCGTCAGGGTTGCCAGTCGCACGTATTCGGTGAGCCCCGCCACCGTCTTCAAGGCGTATTACCTGCTGGAAGACAAAGGCCTGATTCAGGCCCGCGCCCGCTCCGGGTATTACGTGCGCGAGCATGCAGCAAATGCGCTGACCGAGCCTGAGCTGGTCAGGCACACCAGCGAAGGCACCGAACTGGGCGTCAGCGACCTGATTTTTTCCGTGCTTGGCTCGCTCAAGAACCCGGACACCGTCCCTTTCGGCTCGGCATTTCCCAGCCCGCACCTTTACCCATTGCCGCGCCTGGCCAAGTCGATGTCTTCAGCGGTGCGGGCGATGACGCCAGCGGGCATTGTCAGCGACATGACCACCGGGAACTCCGAACTGCGCCGCCAGATTGCTCTGCGCTACATGATCAGCGGCGTGCGCCTGCCCGCCGACGAACTGGTGATCACCAACGGCGCGATGGAAGCCCTGAACCTGTGCCTGCAATGCGTCACCAAGCCCGGCGACCTGGTGGCCATCGAAGCACCTGCGTTCTATGCCTGCCTTCAGGTGCTGGAGCGGCTCAAGCTGAAAGCCGTCGAAATTCCTGTGCATCCGCGTGACGGCGTGGATCTGGACTCTTTGCAGGACAGCCTTACACGCCTGCCGATCAAAGCCTGCTGGTTCATGAGCAGCTTCCAGAACCCACTGGGCGCGAGCATGACCCAAGCGAAAAAACTCAGGCTCTACAACCTGCTGGAACGCAAGCAGATCCCGCTGATCGAGGACGATGTGTACGCCGAGCTGTATTACGGTGCCAATGCACCCCATCCGGTCAAAAGCCTTGATCACAGCGGGCTGGTAATGCACTGCAGCTCGTTTTCCAAGACCCTGGCTCCCGGCTACCGTGTTGGCTGGGTGGCAGGCGGGCGTTTTACCGAACAGATCAATCGGCTGAAACTGATGACCACCATTTCACCTTCTGTCCCCGCCCAGGCAGCGATTGCCGACTACCTCAAACATGGCGGCTACGACCGCCACCTGCGCAAATTGCGCGACACCCTCGAACTGCAACAAGGCGCGATGCTGGCCGCTGCCGCTCGTTATTTCCCGGCAGCGACACGCGTCACCCGCCCCGCTGGCGGGTACTTTCTGTGGTTCGAATTCCCCGGGCAAGTGGACTCGCTGCAGGTGTTCCAGATGGCCCTGGCCCAAGGTATCAGTATGGCACCCGGCCCGATCTTCTCGGCCTCGCAGCGCTTCAAGAACTGCGCACGCCTGAACTACGGCACGCCCTGGGATGAACGCAGCGAGCAGGCCATGGCGATGCTTGGACGAATCATTGCGTCGTTCTGAAGTATTTATGTTCGGCCCGCGCACAACTGATCCGTATTTTTAATCTGTTTCTGAATCTGTACCAGAATCTGCCTGCGCAGGATAATGGCCACGCATTAAAACACGCAGGACAACCGTCAGAGCCCGGAACCTGCGACTCGTTACAGACAGACCGATCGGCAGGAGACGCTCATGGGCAAGCTCGGACTTTCATTGATAGGTTTTTTGTTGTTGGCGATAGCGGTGGGTTTGCTGGGGACTATTTCGCCGTATTGAGCATTGATTATCGCCGTCATGCTCATCGCTCACGGTTATACACACTTCCTGATGACTATCGCGCCCATGCTGCGTATGGGCGCGAAAATCTGCTCCAGGCTCGTTCAGCAGCCGATTAATTAGTTTTCCTCATATACCCTTGCCGATTTACCCGTCTAGTACCGCTGCCTTCCCTCGCATAACTTCCTCTCGACCGATGTTGCTGCAGTGCAATCGTCACTGAGAACAGCCCATCCATGTTTTTTCGCCCGCGAGCTCTGCTGGTTCGCTCCACGGGAGGCACACGATGCAAAAACGCAATTTAGGCAACAGTTCTCTTCAGGTATCGGCGCTGGGCCTTGGCTGCATGGGCCTTAGCCACGGTTACGGTCCGGCTACCGAGACAGGCAAAGCCGTTTCGCTGATTCGCTCTGCCGTAGACCTCGGCATTACTTTTTTCGATACCGCCGAGCTGTACGGTCCTTACCTGAATGAAGAAGTAGTGGGCCAGGCCCTGGCGCCGGTTCGGGATCAGGTCGTGATCGCCACCAAATTCGGCTTCACATTCGGCGAAGACAACCGGCAGCAGATTCTGAACAGCCGCCCGGAGCATGTCAGGGCGGCTGTCGAGGGTTCACTGCGCCGAATCAAGACAGACTACATCGACTTGCTGTATCAACACCGCGTTGACCCCGATGTACCTATCGAAGACGTGGCTGGAGTCGTCAAGGAGCTCATCGCCGAAGGCAAGGTCAAGCATTTCGGCCTTTCCGAGGCAGGCGTGCAAACCATCCGACGAGCGCATGCCGTTCAGCCGGTCACTGCGCTGCAAAGTGAATACTCACTGTGGTGGCGAGAGCCCGAGCAGGAAATCTTTCCAACGCTCGCAGAGCTGGGTATCGGCTTTGTACCGTTCAGCCCGCTGGGCAAGGGTTTTCTCACCGGGACGATTTCGGCGGATGCCTCGTTTGGCAGTGATGATTTCCGCAGTGTGGTTCCACGCTTCACTCAGCAAGCGCTGAAGGCCAACCAGAATCTGGTTTTTCTATTGGGCGAGATCGCCAAGCAAAAAGGCGTGACGCCTGCCCAGATCGCACTTGCCTGGCTGCTTGCACAGGCGCCCTGCATTGTTCCGATCCCCGGAACGACCAAGCTGCATCGCCTCGAAGAAAATGTCGGCGGTGCGTCTATCACCCTTTGCGAAGCTGACCTGCAGGCAATCGCTTCGCTTCTGGCACAGATCAGCATTGAGGGCGACCGCTACTCCGAGTCTCTCAAAGCTCGTGTGGGTCGCTGAGGGAGGGGTTCCCACGCTGAATAACACGCTAACTTCATTTCCGGACAGGAGATTGCAATGAAAACCCGCATACTGGGCAACTGCCTGGAAGTATCCGCTCTGGGCCTGGGCTGCATGAGCATGACCTCGGCCTATGGCCCGGCCGCCGACCGGCAGGCCATGATCAGCCTGATCCGCAGCGCGCACGAACGCGGGGTCAACTTCTTCGATACCGCGGAAGCCTACGGCCCGTTCAGCAACGAAGAGCTACTGGGCGAAGCCTTGCAGCCGATTCGTGATCACGTGGTCGTAGCCACCAAATTCGGCTTCGATATCGACCTGATCAGCGGTGCCAGAGCCGCGGGCACAAACAGTCGCCCGGAGCATATTCGCGCCGTTGCCGAAGCGGCGTTGAAGCGCCTGCGCACTGACCGCATTGATCTTTTCTACCAGCACCGCGTCGACCCCTCTGTCCCCATCGAAGATGTTGCAGGCACCGTCAAAGACCTGATTGCCGAGGGCAAGGTCAAGCATTTTGGCCTGTCCGAGGCGAGTATCGATACCGTTCGCCGCGCCCATGCGGTGCAGCCGGTGACAGCCGTGCAGAGCGAATACTCGCTGTTCTGGCGTGGTCCTGAGCAGGACCTTCTGCCTGGGCTTGAAGCGCTCGGGATCGGTTTCGTGCCGTTCAGCCCACTGGGTGCGGGGTTCCTGACCGGAAAGATCGACGAGCACACGCAGTTCGATGCCTCGGACTTTCGCAGCGTCGTACCGCGCTTTTCCCAGGAAGCACGCCAGGCCAACATGGCGCTGGTCGACGTCGTCAAGGCGGTTGCCCAGCGCAAGAACGCTACGCCTGCGCAAGTGGCGCTGGCCTGGCTGCTGGCCCAAAAGCCCTGGATCGTCCCGATACCCGGCACCACGAAACAACATCGCCTTGATGAAAACCTCGGGGCAGTCGAGCTGGAACTGACTGCGGAGGACTTGCACATGATTCACGAGCAGACAGACCGCATCGCTCTACTCGGTGATCGCCTGCCCGAAGCGGCGCTGAAGATGACCGGTCTGTGACCGCACATTGATGAAGGCTGCTGCCAATGCGCAGCAGCGTCCCTTCCCTGTCAGGAATTATTCCGATGAAAACCCTGATTGCCCTGCCTGCTGTCTTCTCGTTGGTCACCGGAGTGGCGCATGCCGAGCAGTCTGCGGACATCCGCATTACCCGTGCAGGCACGCAGCCTTCCATTCAAGGCAGCGCCGAAAACTTTACCGGCGCAGTGCGTGTTGACAGCCTGTTCAAGGCAGACAGTCCAGCCCGCATTGGAGGCGGCACGGTGACCTTCGAACCTGGCGCACGTACCGCCTGGCACACCCATCCGCTCGGGCAAACGCTCATCGTGGTTGCCGGTGTCGGCTATGTGCAAAAAGAAAGTGGGCCTCGTCAGGAAATACGTCCCGGGGACGTGGTCTGGATCCCGCCATCGGTACGCCACTGGCACGGAGCGACGGCCACCAACGGCATGACGCATATCGCGCTGGCAGAAGCTTTGGAAGGTAAAGCTGTTACATGGGCCGAAAAGCTCTCCGACACAGAATACGAGGGCATGCGCCAATGACAACGTCGCTTTTCGGCTCAGTACTTCATCGCAGAGCCCGGCCACTGGCTGCTTTACTGGCAGCGTGCCTCGGATTGGGAAATGTAACAGCCGCTGTCGCTCAGGAGCATGCGCCAGCGCCCGCCATGACAAAAACGACGCCACCGGCTGGCACGCTGTCTGGCAAGCAGCAAGCCATTCCATTGATCGCCGCGTTCATGGCGACCAGCGACATGCCAAAGCTTGAATCAGCGTTGAATCAGGGGCTCGACGCTGGCCTATCCATCAGTGAGGCCAAGGAGATTCTGGTTCAGCTCTACGCCTATGCCGGGTTTCCACGCAGCCTCAATGCGCTGAACGAACTGATGAAAACGGTCGAGGCGCGCAAACAGCGCGGCATTCAGGACGCACCCGGAAACGAACCCGGCCGGGCGATCCCCACAGGCGAGGCGTTGCGTGAGGCAGGAGTAGCCAATCAGACACGCATCTCCGGCGGCACCGTCAAAGGGCCTTTATTCGACTTCGCCCCTGTCATCAATCAGTTCCTGCAAACCCATCTGTTCGGCGACATCTTCGAGCGCGACAACCTCGACTGGCAAAGCCGCGAGCTGGCCACCGTCGGCGCCCTGGCAGCAACGCCGGGTGCCGAGCCGCAGTTGCGTTCCCATATGCTGGCGAGCATGAGGGTGGGTTTAAGCGCTGCACAGTTGCGCGAAGTGACCAACATACTTGCCGAACAGGCAGATGAAACCATCGCCAGACGCGCACGCGAGGCGCTGACACAAGCACTCGAAACGTCAAAGGAATGATCATGAACGTGGCAAGAAACCTTCTGGCGCTTGCTATGGCGGGCATGCTGGCAGCCTGTGCGGTGAGTTCCAGCGAACCGGGCAATAACAGCGCGCCACTGGCGATCCAGAAACAAGGCAGCTTTACCGCCGGTGGCGAGATGATCACTGCACCGGGCACTTTCAACCCGCGCAAACCCATGCAGCCCGATGGCCAGACTTACCACGGGGACCATGCCTATGTGTTTTATCAAGTGCCGGTCAACGCACGAAAACTGCCAATCGTCATGTGGCATGGCGCAGGTCAGTTCTCCAGGACCTGGGAAACTACCGCTGATGGCCGTGAGGGTTTTCAGAATATATTTCTGCGGCGCCGGTTCGGCGTCTACCTGATCGATCAGCCGCGCCGCGGCGACGCCGGTCGCAGCATGGTCGAGGCAACACTCAAACCCACACCGGACGAGCAACTCTGGTTCAACCAGTTCCGCATCGGCCTGTGGCCCGAGTACTTCAATGGCGTGCAGGTTGCTCGTGATCCCGGCACACGCGAGCAGTTTTTCAGGGCCATGACGCCAAACACCGGGCCATTCGATATGAACGTCATCTCTGACGGGGTATCGGCAATATTCGACAAGATCGGCCCCGGTATTCTGTTCACTCACTCCCAGGCGGGCGGCCCGGGCTGGCTGACGGTCATCAAGAACGAAAAGGTGAAAGCCGTGGTGGCATTCGAACCCGGCAGTAGCTTCGTCTTTCCAGAGGGTGAAGTTCCGGCACCGATCCCCAGTGCATTCGATACGGTGCAGGGTGTCGGCGTGCCCATGGCCCGATTCACGGCGCTTACGCGGGTTCCGATCCTGATCCTCTACGGCGATAATATTCCCGACCAGCCCATTGACCTGCCGGCCCAGGACAGCTGGCGCGCCCGACTCGCGATGGCCCGCTCATGGCGCGACACCGTCAACCGGCATGGAGGCGACGTCACGCTGATTCACCTTCCTGAAATCGGCATCAGGGGCAATACGCACTTCCCGATGTCCGACCTGAACAACGTCCAGATTGCAGACCTGGTAGCGAAGTTTCTCGCCGAGAAGAATCTGGACTGACAGGTCATCGGCAACGCACGGTGGTTTTTCTGCCAAGTCAATGACTTGTGGCGTTGCCAGAGCTCGGCGCCAAAACGAAAAAACCCGCCAGAAGGCGGGTTTTTGGTGTTTCAAAGATTTTTAAAGTCTTCTCTGAAACCTTGTCTGGCTCCACGACCTGGACTCGAACCAGGGACCCAGTGATTAACAGTCACTTGCTCTACCAACTGAGCTATCGCGGAATGAGCGCTATGTTACTGATTAGGAAAAGGAAGTCAAGCGAGGGGCTGAAAAATTTTCTGCGTTGCGGCTTGCGCGATATCGGTTGTCCTGATGCCCCCACGGGAGAGTACCTCTAGTGCCCTACGCGACACGGGACGTAGCTGATCGTACTGAAGTTGGCAGTTCTGTCACATCAAGAAACATCTATCCCGGTCGACATCTGAGTCAGGTAATTCCTTTCCTACGGACCAGGTATAACAACAAAATGGCCTCGCTCAAGACAGTACAAGCTCGCTACACCGCAACCTTCGTAGGATTCATGGCGCTGGTCATTGTTCTGACGGGGTATGGCATCGGTCAGTTCGTGTCCCCCAGGCTTACAGCCAACGATGAAAACATGCTGACCGCCAAGGCGGCAGACATCAGCAATGAGATAAAGACTGAACTGGCACGCGTGCAGGCACAGGCGCGGGTGATCACTGAACTGGTGCCGCAACTGTCCAGTGACGATATCGACCGCCTGCTGCCGTTCATGGTTAACCAGTACGGCGAAGCCAAGGTGTTTGGCGGCGGGATATGGCCTTTGCCGAACGTGCGCACGCCCGGTCGTGCCAAGCACAGCACCTTTTACCATCGCGATGCGTCGGGTAAGTTGATCGTCAACACCCACTGGAACTCGCCTGAGTCGCTTAACTATTTCGAACAGGGCTGGCATAAAGGCGGCTTGAACTCCCCTGCTGGCCAATGCGCCTGGGCGCCAGCCTATCAGGACGCCGCCAGCCCGGAGCCGCGTACCAACTGCGCCATGGCGATCACCAAGGACGGCCAGCCGTGGGGCGTGTCGACCATCGACGTGACGCTGGGCTTCTTCAACAAGCTGGTTGAAGCCAAAGAGCAGGAAGTCCACGGCCGGATCATGATCATTGAGGCCGATGGCAAGATTCTGTCCAACGTGCCGGGCAGCAGCGACAAGATCGTGCTGCGCAATGTCTCCGAACTGGCGGCGCAATCGCCGTTCATCAATGGCATCAAGTCGGCACTCGCCGTCAAAGGTACTGGCACCTCGCGTCTGACCTACCAGAACAGCGATGGCGAGGAGTCAACCCTGTTTCTGATGCCAGTTGCTGGAACGCCCTGGTTGCTGGCCGTTTCGCAAAACACCGATCTGCTGAAAAGCCAGAGCGAAACCGTCCTCAAGACCCTGGCCTGGCTGCAGATCCCGATGGTTCTAGTGCTGCTGGTGCTGATGATCGTTGCGTTGCGCACGCTGATGAACCGTCTGGGCGTACTCAAAACCAACATCGACACGTTGTCGGCCGGTGATGCCGATCTCACCCGGCGCATTGCCGTCAAAGGGCACGATGAAGTGGATCAGGTGGGTGAGTCGGTCAACAACTTCATTGCCTACCTGCAACGCATGATGCTCGACGTCAGCAGTTCCACCCGCGAAATCGCCAGCGGCATCGAGCAGCTTCGCAGTCAGGCGGGCGCTACCAATGCCATTCTGATCCGCCACGCCAACGAAACCGATCAGGCCGTTACCGCGATTACCGAGATGTCCTCCACCGCGGATGAAGTGGCCCGCAGCGCGGCGCAGACCGCAAGCTTCACGCAGTCCGCCAACGAGAACGCGCAGGTATCGAAAACCGTGGTTGAAGACGCTTCTGACAGCGTAAATGCACTGATCAGCGAGGTCGATTCGGCCACCAGCAAAGTGCAGTCGATGGAGCAGGACGCCAAGCGCATCAACGCGGTGCTGGCGGTGATTGGCGAAATCGCCGGGCAGACCAACCTGCTCGCGCTTAACGCGGCCATTGAAGCCGCGCGCGCCGGCGAACAGGGCCGTGGCTTTGCGGTCGTGGCCGATGAAGTGCGCGCCCTCGCCGCTCGCACCCAGGCCAGTACGTCGGAGATCAACGAAATGCTTGGCAGCCTGCAACAAGGCGTCAGCGCCGCAGTAGCTGCGATGGAGAAAACCCGCCATAGCTGCCAGACCACGGCGGGCAAAACCACCGCCGTAACAAGCGGCCTGGACGACATGACTCGCTCGGTTCTGCAGATCAACGACCTGAGCACGCAAATCGCCACAGCGGCCGAAGAACAAAGCGCGGTGTCCGAGGAAATCAGCCGAAACATCATTGCCGTTCGCCACATCGTCGAAGAGCTGGTCGAAGGCGGCTCCAGCAACGAACGCAGCACCGCTGCCCTTTCCGAGTCCAACACTCGCCTGATTGCGCTGGTACGGCGCTTCAAGGTCAGTTAAAACCTCTGCGAGCCTGTCGCAGCATGCGTCAGGCCCGCTTTCTACTTGATCCGGTAGTGGAAGGTGTTCTTCACCCCGGACACGCTCACCGCCCTGCCCTCGACAACCCGTGGCTGATAACGAAAGGTCTGCGCTGCGGCCAGTGACGGACGGATGAACAATGGATGGCACGCACCCTGCACTTGCGGGTTGACCACCGTGCCTTGCGGCGAAACGTCGTAGACAACCGTGCAATCGCCCTCGATGCCTTTGTCCAGAGCCCGTTCGGGATAGTCCGGAGCCTCCTTGCTGAGCGGCTGATACTGGCTGCTGTCAGCGGCGGTCTGCTGTTGTGCTGATTGCTGCGCCTGGCGGGCGCGCTCGGCAGACTGACGCGCCTGTTCGGCCTGACGTTGTTGCTCAACCTGCTGACGTTGCTGTTCGGCCAGCCGCTGCTGTTCCTGGCGCTTTTGCTGCTCGGCCTCGTGCAGGCGCTGAACGCTCTGCTGCTGTTCACGCTCGCGCTTTTGCTCGTCAACGCGCTTGCGTGCCAACGCCGCCTGTTCGACCTGGCGCTGCGGCTCTGCCTGTGGTTTCGCAGCCTCCACTGGCGGGGTGATCGGCAGCGAGGCCGGTGCAGGTGCAGGTGCAGGTGGCGGCACCTGAACAGGCTCGACAACCGGCGCAGCGGCGACTGCAACCGGCTCAGGCGCTGGCGGCAAAATCACTAATTGCGTGGTCAGGGTTCTGGTCTGTGCGGGCGGTGCTTCGTGCGGGCTCCAGCCGAACATAAGACCGCCCAGCAGCGCGCCATGCAATGTCAGCGCGACGGCAGCGGCCAGGCCATTGCTGCGCAGCCAGGGCCCATTCACCCATTCGCGGCGCGGCAGGTGGTAATCCAGGGCCAGGGTGTTCATTGCGGGGCCTCGGTCACCAGCCCCAACTGCGTTACGCCACTGCGTTGCAGCGCCGCCATGGCGGCGACTACCCGGCCATAATCAGCCTTGTCATCGGCACGGATGAACACTTGCGTGTCCTTGCGCTCGGTAACCAGTCGGGCAATGCGCTCCTGCATGTCTTCAAGGCTCGCGGCCTGATCGGTCTGCGCCTGAGTATCGACCGTGTCGCCCAGGTTCCAGTAATAGCCGCCCTGCGCCTTGACGGACAGGGTCACGATGCGCTGCCGGGTATCACTGGCGAGTGCTTCGCTGGCGACTTTGGGTAACTCGATTTTCACGCCTTGGGTCAGCATCGGAGCCGTGACCATGAAAATCACCAGCAGCACCAGCATCACGTCGATATAGGGCACAACATTCATTTCGGCTTTCGGACCATGTTTGCGTTGCGGTTTGACCAGCATGACAAGTCCTCAGGCCGCAGCGGCCATGTTGCGGGTCAGGCCTTGCAGGGTGCGGTTCAGGCGCACCTGCAGTTCATTGCCGAAGCTGTAGTAACGGGCCGTGAGCGTCTGGCCACGCGCGGCAAAGCGGTTGTAGGCGATAACGGCAGGAATGGCGGCGAACAGGCCGATGGCCGTGGCAATCAAGGCTTCGGCAATACCCGGCGCGACCGTCGACAGTGTGGCCTGCTGCACTTGAGACAGGCCGATGAAGGAATTCATGATCCCCCAGACCGTGCCGAACAGGCCGATATAGGGGCTGACCGAGCCGACCGTGGCGAGAAACTGCAGGCCTTTTTCCAGTTGCAGCTCCTGCTCGCTGATGGCGACCTGCAATGCGCGTTCGACGCCTGTCAGCACCACGTCAGGCTCGATGCCGGGACGTGGCTTGAGTTGCACGTACTCGGCATAACCGGCGTTGAAGACGCGCTCGATACCGTCAGCGCCCTCCTGAGCCGAACGGCTCTGGGCGTACAGCGGTGCCAGCTCGGCTTCAGCGCGAAAGCGCTGCTGAAACGCATCCAGTGTCCGCTCGTAATGGCCCAGCGCAAGACTGCGCTGAATGATCAGGTACCAGCTGACCAGCGAAGCGAGCAACAAAATCAGCATCACGGCCTTGACCAGCAGGCTGGCATCGCTGATCAGGCCCCAGATGGTCATGTGTTCGAGGGTGGCGTGCATCGTGGTAGTCCTCTGTAATGGAACGAATGATTAGCACCGCTTGATGACAAACGACTTACGGCAGCTTCAAGGTTTTCATCACCTCGGCCCACGGCACGAACTTGAAGTTCTGCGCCTGCTCGGGCATGCGTTTGCGCCCGTCCTGAACCACCAGCATGCCTTTGCTCCAGGGGCCGCCGAGGTTCATGGAGGTCACTTCGATGCCGTCGGTTTCCGAGGTGCCGTCAATCCCGGCGTTCGCATTGAGAGCTACCCGAAAAGCGCCGCGCAGTGTGTAAGGCGGCTCGGCATCGACCACCACGTAACTGTCGTTGCCCTGGCTGGAGATCACCAGATAGTCGTGCTTGTAACTCTGATACAGCGCCAGCCCCTCGACATCGGCATGCACCGCCTCGCCCACCTTGATCACACTGGAAAGCGCAGCGGGCTGATCCGCCCGCGCATCGACTTCCCAGACGCCAACGTCCTCTTCACCGAGAAACAGGCGTTGACGCTGATCATCGGCCACGCAGCCTTCCGGCTGGGTGTCGACCTTGAAGCTGCGTACCAGCTCGCCTTTCGCCTTGCCGTCGGACGCGCTGAGCCGATACTGGAGAAAGCTGCCGTCTTTACCGTTGGCGAAGGCGTACAGCTCGCCACTGGCAGGTTTGAACAGGCAGACGCCATAGATTTCCGCCAATGGCGTGGGGATCTCTCCCGCTTCACGAATGATGCCGCTGGCCCGGTCGATGCTGAACAGGCTCAGGCTGTTGTGATCCCGGTTACTGGCCACCGCCAGATCAACGCTTTTCTTGCCGAGCATGAAGCCTGGGCGTATATCGACGTTGTTCAGGCGGCCTACCGGCAACTCCTGCAACTGCTTGCCACTCAGGTCATAAGTCAGCAGGCCCTGTTTTTTGTTGGTGCCCAGCACGCGGCTGAGCGCCGGATTTTTCAGGTGGACCCAAATGGCCGGGTCGTCGGCGGCATCACCCTGACGCCCGACCGGCTGGCTCTGACTCGCCGCCATGACAGTCGGCAACGGCTTGGCGACAGTCACCGGTTTGGGCGACCAGTTCAGTTCACCCTGGTACAGGCGCTCGCCGTCATTGTCGTTAACCAACACCTGCAAGCTGTTCTTGCCCTCACGCACAGAAAGTCCTTCCGGCTTTTTCAGGCTCATCAGCGACAGATCGGCCACCGGCGTCCAGCTCTCCAGCGATTCCTGCTGCTGATAGAGATGCAATGCCTTGCCTTTCGGATCCAGCGCCAGCAAACCGCCCGGAACAATGGCCATTGCCCCCGCCGCCTGTTTCAACTCGCCAAACGGTTCGCGCAGGGCCACAGGCTGACGCGCGACATCGGCCTCGGGGTGCGCCGGGTAGGCCCACCAACCGATGTTTTGTTCATTGACGAACAACCTGTGCGCAGCGTCATCGACCTGACAAAACTCGGCTTTGGGTGGTAGCGGCAGGTTGCGCACCAGGCGTGGCTCGCCATTGAGCCGGTTGTTCGCACCAATCAGCCATTGTTCGCCCTTGCCCTCTTCGCCCACCAGAAAAACAAACAGGTTGCTGGCGTCATCGCGGTACAGGCACAGCCCGGCCACTGAATAATCGCGTGCGGGCAGATAAACCGGCTTTGACCAGTGTGCTTCGGTCGGATCGAGCTGGGTCAGCATGGCCCGCTGGCGGGCATTATCCAGCGTTGCAATGAGCACACTTGAGCCTGTGTTACGGCTGTCGAGCCCTTGAAACGACCCCGGCATTTTCGCCAGCTCGCGACCCTGCTCATCCAGCAGCAACAGACCGGCCTTGACGCTCGCGGCCAAGCGGCGGGTGCCGTCACTGCCCGGCAGAAAGCTCGCCGATTGAGCCTTGAACGACGCATTTTCAGCCCAGCGTGTCAGGTTCAGGTCCATCGGCGGCGAAGCGTGCGCAGCCCCGGCCGCAAGGCAAAGCAATAGCGCCAGGCACGCTGGCTTGGGCGATAACGAAATAATCATGAACGGTTGAATCCTTTGAATGAGCGCGTCAGGTCGATCAGAAGTGAGTGAAGGTCAGGCCAACTTTGTAGGTCGGGCCGTACTCTTCATACTGGCCGTTGTAGGCGCGATGGCCGCTGTAGACGAAATACGGCTGATCGGTGAGGTTCTGCGCCTCGAAGCTGACCTTGAGGTTCTTGGTCAGTGAATAGCGGGCGCTGAAATCAACGAAGGTCTGCGCATCCACGTACTGGTCGTGGTCCTTGTCCCCGATCGCAGCCAGCTCGTAGAGATAGGCCGACTTGTAGTTGGCGGACAAGCGCAGACTCAGCTTGTCGTTCTCCCAGCCGAGCATGACGTTGCCGACGGTTTTCGACTGACTGGGCAGGTCGATGTCGCGCTTGCGATTGGTGCCGGTGCTCTGGTCGAAACCGTTGATGCTGGCGTCGGAACGGCTCAGCGTGGCGTTGGCGCCCAGCAGCAGACCGTTCCATGGCGATGGCAGCCAGTCGAGCTTCTGCGAGTAGGCCAGTTCCAGGCCGTAGAGCTTGGCCTTGTCGCCGTTGGCGTAGGTGTTGGCTTCGGAGAAGTTCGCCCACTGCCCAGCGCCCGCCAGGTCAGTGTTGTAGACGAAATTCTGGATGTCCTTGTAGAACACGAACGCCGACACCGTCCCCGCCCGGCCCATGAAGTGTTCGACGCCCAGGTCAAGGTTGCTCGACTCCAGCGGCTTCAGATTCGGGTTACCGAAAGAGGCTTCGTCATCATCGATCACAAAGCCCGGCGCAAGCTGCCCGAACGTCGGGCGCACCACGGTTTTGGTCCAGGCGGCGCGCAACTGGGTGCTCCTGTCGATCTGATAACGGGCATGCAGGCCCGGCAGCCAGTGGTGATAGCGGCGGTTGGTGGTACTGGACTCGAACGCGCCATCACGCACACCGGTGCCCTTGGCGTCCATTTCAGTGCCTTCGTAGCGCAGGCCGGCGATGAAGCGCCACTTATCGACATCCAGGGTATTCATGAAATAACCGGCATTGATGTCTTCGTTGATCTTGAAGTCATTGGCGCGGCTTTCCGACTCGTCGTAGGCGTCGGCGGCGTTCAGGCCGCCGATCAGGCCCTTGATCGCAGTGGGGCTGATGCCGCTGCCGAAGTTGCCCAGTCGATAGTCGATGGTGCCTTTCTGAAACTGTGTCAGGTTGAGTTGCTGGTCGCTGATACCCTGCTCATCGAAATCTTCGTATTTCCAGACTTCCAGATCGTTGCTTTTGTCGCGTCGGCTGACCTTGCCACCAAACTTGAACTGCGAGGCATAGCCCTTGAAATCGTAATCACGGGCCAGATCGAGGCGCAGGTTTTTCTCGGTGTCCTTGGTGTACTGCTTTTCCCGGTCGACCTTGTCCAGGGTAAAGTTCGAATTGTCGTAGAACGAGGGATCGACGATGGGCCTTGGCTTGTCGCGGTCGTAGAAACCTGTGTCGGCAAAATCATCGTTGCCCACGAATGTGGCCCCGGCGATATGGCTGGGGCTATCTTCACTGGACTCGCTGTAACCGGCCTGACCGCTGAGCGTCCACAGGCCGACCATACGCTCGCCACCAAACACGTAGGACTGGATTTCCTGGGTTTCGGTGCGCGCCTTGAGCTTGCGCGTACCCTCGGCATCGCCGGTCTGCCCTGCACTCTGGGCATTGGCAAATTCGAAACCGTTGGTGGTGCGCACCTCATCATCCTTGAAACGGCTGTACAGGGTGCGCAGGTAGTATTTACTGAGGTCATCGGGTTTGTAATCGAAGTTAAGACCACCACCGGTGCGCTCGCGGCTGATGTCGTAGTCGCGTTGTTCAAACGATTGCAGGCGCGAGCCGTCCCAGTCTCCGCCGGTCTCGACGTTGTCGGAGCCGAAATCACGTTTCTGCCAGCTCAGTGCTGCCGCCACACCGAAGTTGTCGATGCCGTCGCCAAGGCTGAAACGATTGCTCGCCGCGCCGGAAAACTTGGGGCTGGTCTGGTGGGTGTTCTTGTCGTAGCTGGCTTCGCTGCTGCCGGTGTAGAACAGCCCTTTGTGGTCGAAAGCAGAGAGGCTTTCAACATCGACTGTGCCGCCCAGCGAGTTGGCGTCCATATCCGGGGTCAGGGTTTTGATCACTGACAGTGACTGCACCAGTTCGGCAGGCAGCACATCCAGCGCTACGGCGCGTCGGCCACTTTCCGGGGCGGGTACCAGCGTGCCGTTGATGGTCACGCTGTTGAGGTCGGGCGCCAGTCCCCGAACAGTGACAAAGCGCCCCTCGCCCTGATCGCGCTCGACGCTGACGCCCGGCATGCGTTGCACTGCCTCGGCGACGTTCTGGTCCGGTAACTGCGCAACACCGTCGGCATGCACCACGCTCTTGATACTGTCGGAGCTGCGTTGCTCCTTGAGCGCGTTGTCGATACTCGCCGCCTGCCCGACCACTTGCACATGCTCGGTGGTATCGGCTTCGGCCGCCTGCAAACGTTCGCTGGCAATGGCGAATGCCAGCGCGCTGAGTGTGAAGCCGACCAGTTGAGCCCTGCTGCGACGCCTGTGCATGTAAGTCCTCCCCATAATCCCGACAGGCCAGGCAAATGACCCGGCAACTGGAGGCGCAAGCTAGAGTCGCGCAGTGACGGTTCTGTGACAGGTAACGGGCGCAGGGGCTGAAAGCACGGGATTTTAGGGGGACTGGGCAAGTAAATGAGCTGATTTGACTTTCAGGCGGGGCTGGCCGGAATCAAAAGCCGATGTTCGTTCCAACGCTCCGCGTCACACAGCGGTTCTGTGGTTTCAGGTAGATTGGAGTTTGACTCAGGTCACCTTTGCGCCCTTACGGCGCCCTACTTTGAGGGACCGAAGTAGGCAAAGTCCCCGCTCCTGTTTCCGGCCCGACTTCGTCGGGTTCCTTCGCCCTGTCACTGATCCGGGGGTCGCCGCAACGGGCCATCCATGGCCCGGTGCGGCTAGCCTGGCGTCCTGCCAGGCTACCCCCGAATCAGCGCCAGGACTCAGCCGTCACTTACGTCGCAATCTGCGTCGCCAGTGCCACCGTGATCGAGAAGCACGTATGGCGACCTCCAGCAGACGCAGCATGACATTGCGCTGCTCCGGAGACTTGTGACGCAAAGCGTCACGAACCGCATGCGTTTGGCAGGCGAACCAGCCGGGTGGCGGTCAGGCGCGTAGAAAAAACCTGCAACACACGTGAGCTGATTCGACCTTTCGCGGTCCGCGTTACCCGTAACCGAAGTGTCATGTACATCTGTTCTGCTGGCCGATAACCAGCATCTCGGGAGCCGTCTTTTCATGTTCAGGATCATCCAACCCCATCGCTGGAAACTCGCTGCGCTGATGGTCGCCTCCAATCTGGGCCTGCTGGCCTTTCTGGCATTTGGCAACGTCAAACAGGTCAGCGAATGGCAATGGCTCGACATCGTCGGCGAAGGCGGCTCTGCGCTGCTGTCACTGGTCTGGCTGTTTCTGGTGTTCAAGAGCCGGCCAGCCGGTCGGGTCACCAATTACCTGTCAACAGGCCTGAGCTGTGTGTTCTTCTCGTGGTGGATCGACGCGCTGGACGAGTTCATTCGCCTGCCCAGCCAGATCCATTGGGGGCACTGGCTGGAATCCGGACCGATGCCAGTCGGCCTGATCCTGCTGACCCTCGGCATCTACCACTGGCATCGCGAGCAACTGGCGATCAGTGCGCAGATGGAAAAACGCGAGCGTGGCTTTCGTGAGCATCGGCTTTACGACAAGCTCACCCCGCTGGGCAGTGCCGACTATTTGAAACGCCAACTGGTCGTCAGCCTGGAACAGAGCCTCTGCCAGCAGCAACCGTTGTCGCTGCTGGTAGTGGACGTGGATGACTTCAGCGCGATCAATAACGCATTCGGTCATGCCGAGGGCGATGAGGTTTTATCCGCGCTTAGCCATCTGCTGGTACTCAACCTGCGCCGCCATGACCTGCTCTGCCGTCTGGCGGGCGACCGCTTTGTGGTGTTGTTGCCCAATACCGGAGAAAGTCAGGCGAAACTGCTCGCGCTGGAGCTGCAACAGGCGGTTGCCAGCCTGGCGCACAAGACCCGGCAACAGGGTGAACGCATTCAACTGTCGGCCAGCGTGGCGGTGGTCATGGCCCTCAATGAAACGCCGGACAACCTGCTGCGTCGCCTCAACCTGTCGCTGGCCCGCGCCCGACGTCCCCTGACCCGTACTGCCTGAGCGACTGCCGTGACCCTCAAAAGTGACTGGTACGAAGCCGACAGCCGCTTCATCCCCGGACATTACCAGCCGGCTACGCTGATTGATCTGGCCTTGTCGCGCGGGATCGACAGCCATCGCCTGCTCAAAGGTACCGGCCTGTTCTACGAAGACATCGTTGCGGGCAAGACGCGGCTCAGTGCGCAGCAATTCTTCGTTCTGATCGGTAACGCGCAACGCCAGGTGGATGCCGACGACACCAGTTTCCTGTTCGGCCAGCGACTGTTTCCCGGCCATTACGGCGCTGCAAGCCATGCGCTGCGTCATGCGCAAAACCTGCATCAGGCGCTGGAAATTCTCATCCACCAGCACGCGCTGCTCAGCCCGTTGCTGACGCCGCGTCTGGAGCTGGATGAGCATTTTGCCTACCTTTACTGGCTGGACAGCTGCGGCGCGGGCGAACAGCAACGCTTCCTGCTGGAGACCGGTATGACTGCACTGGTCGCGATGAGTCAGTTGCTCAGCGGGGAACGCCTGCCGTGGGAGTGCAGTTTCTGTCACGAGGAGCCGCACTACATCGAACAATACTGGGTTCATCTGGGCGAGAACACGGCATTTGGCCGCCCGCTGGACATGATGCGCCTGCCCCGGCATTACCTCACCCGCGCATGGCCAGGCGCATCGCCCATCGCCGTGCAGGTCGCACAACAGGAGGCCGCCGGACAACTCGCTGCACTGGGTATGCCATTCAGCCTGCTGGACCGGTTGCACCAGCACCTGCGTGACAATGCGCGCCAGGCTACCAGCCTGGAACAGGTTGCACATGCCTTCGCCATGAGCCCGGCTACGCTGAAGCGCAAGTTACACAAACATGGCACCAGTTTTCAGGCCCAGCACGACCTGGCGCGCAAGCATGTCGCGCTGTACCTGTATCAGATCAAGGGGCTGAGCAACGAGGCTGTGGCTGACTACCTGAACTTCAACGACCCGGCCAACTTCCGCCGCTCGTTCAAACGCTGGACCGGCAGTACACCGACCTTGATCCAGCGTCTGTTCAATTTCGACTGAACAGGCTTCAGCGCTGTACACACAACTTGTAACCCAGGCCATGAGCGGTATGCAGCAACGGCGTCTCGTGGGCGCCGTCCAGTACCCGCCTGAGGATATGAATGTTGCTGCGCAGGCTGCTGCTGTTAGGGGCATCACGCCCCCAAAGCACTTCTTCCAGCTCGGATCGTTTCACGATATGGGGACTTTTGCGCATCAACAATTCCAACAGTTTCATGTTGGTCGGGTTGAGCTTCAAAGGCACACCATTGCGGGTTATCTCAAGGGTATCCAGATCGAAGTGCAGGTCAGCGACCACCATTACCCGGTTATCCTTGCGCTGGCGTCGGCCCACCACCGCTTCGACCCGGGCGAGCACTTCGGACATCGCGAACGGCTTGGTGATGTAATCATCGGCACCCACCTTGAAGCCGGTAAGACGATCATCCAGCTCATCCCGCGCACTGAGCATCACAATGGCGACTTCCGACTTCGAATACTGGCGCAGACTGCGGCAGATCTGGTTGCCGTCGATGCCTGGCAACATGATGTCGAGAATGATCGCGTCGAAGCGCTTCGACGCCGCCAGATGCAGCCCGCTCAGGCCGTCCAGCGCCCCTTCTACCGCGTGCCCCCTGAGTTCGAAGAATTCCAGCAGGTTATCGTGGATGTCACGGTGGTCTTCAATAACCAGAATGTTCATTGCAGCGCCTTCTTGTTTTCTACCCGGCCGAGCGGGACCCTGTTGCCATTGAATCGGCAGGTTGAGTAAAAAATTCATCACGCCGACCGGAAACCGCAGCGTTACGAATTGGCTGTTGCAACCTGGATCGTCCATAAAAGCACAGTGCGACCAGCAGCGTGCTCAGCCACACCACGATACCCGCCCAGAACGTGTGCGACATAAAGTGCCAGCCTTGCAGCACCCGCGTAGTGCCGTAGATCATACCGAGCACGAGAATGCCCGCCAGCAGGATGTTGGAATGCTGCCAGCAGTAGCGCCGAGCCACGAAGTACAAGGCCAGCAGACTGAATGCGCTTGACGCATGACCGCCTGGCCAGCAACGCCCGGCACCGGCTTCATGCAGAAAATTGAAGTTTCGGAACCACTCGATGTGCGCCTCGCGGCCACCGTACAAGGTGGTTTCAACGGGGCAGTACACACTGGTGTGGCTTTTCAGGTAATGGATCATGCCGGTGCTTAGCGCAAAGGCCACGATCACGAAAAAGAAGTCCAGCCGATGCCTGCGCGTAAAGCGCAGAAGCGCCTCTGTCCGGGAACCCGACAGGCGCCTCATGAAGCGCGAACCGGGCTTTTTTTCCAGTAAAGGCCAGATAAACGACAGCATCGCACCGATGATCGCCAACTCTCCGGTCCAGTCCGGGATGATTCGCGCCCACTTGTGCGTGATGGTCTCGAACAGGTGCATCTGCCCGATGGGAAATACTCCGGCTGCCGAATCAAAAGACAGGTCACTCAACTGTCGGTCAATACTGGTCAGGTCGAATGTCACGAAGACCAGTAGAGCGAAAAACACGGGCACACCCAGGTTGACGGCGTAAAACCGCAGCCTGGGGCTGGAAGATGTCATCAATTGAGTTGCTCGCTGTCGAGGTTTGCCCATTGCCCGGAAGTCAGCGAGCCGAGAATTTTTGGCCGGTGGGTACCATCCATCTGCACGAAAAATGCCTGGGCGTACTCACTTGAACGCTCGCCGCCGATCACGCCGACCTTGCGTTCGAACTGGTCGATGCAGCCACTGTGAGTTACCAGCACCAGATTCTCGCCACTGACCTTGTGGTCTTCCACGACCTTCATGAAACCGCCGTCGCAGTCGTTGATCCAGTCCTGAGCGGCCACGGAATGGCCTGCCAGAAGTTGTGCAGTCTGTTGAGTGCGGGTCTTGGGGCTGGCGATCATGCGCACATGGTCCATGCCCATTTTCTGCAAACCGGCGCCCACGGCCAGTGCCGCATCCCGCCCGTTGGACGTAATGCCGTCAGCATCGCTCATGCAGGGGTTGGTCGAGCGGTCGCAGCGTTCGGCGTGCCGAACCATCACCACTACATCACCTTGCCGCCAATGCTCGCGAAGACCGGAAACCTTCAGGTTGCTGCCAATGCCCAGATCCACCACATGCACGCTTGAGAACGCCGTATAAAACCAGGCGCAGATCGCCAACAGTACGACAGTCACCGTTATCGAGACGATGTGCTGATGCACTTTGAGGCGCTGCTGAATGCCCGAATCGGCAAGCACATTTTTGTTTATTGTCGTGTCAGCCAAGTGACCACTCCTGCCATGAACCTATGTGTGGTGTTGACTCGGGAGGTGCCCGATGTCTTCACCGCTCCCGTGCAGGCAAGATAGGTTCAGCATCGTGCTGACGCAGTGAAGAGGATGTGAAAAACATGTTGTGGCCCAGCGCCATGTTTTTTACGTAAGCCCTGAAAACGGGGCTTTGCGGCTTTTCTGACTTGAACATGAAGATAATTTAAGCGTTTTGCGGAAAATTCAGCGCGCCGCCCTGCCCTGCATGGGGCGTTCCTGGCGTGACGGCAGGTTGCGTGCAGGGCTCAATGTTATTGCAGAGCCAAAGGTATAACGACTTAAACGCTATCATCACGCTCGGAAACCCTACACCAGCCATCGCGATTCGCTCATAACCGCCTATAACGCCCATGAATACGGGAAATAGTCGTCATACGACTATTGACATCGTCCTACAAGGCTGTAAATAATCGCCTCAATGTTGTATGACGACATACTAATAACCTGATAACAACAATATCCATGAAGGTCCTCATGAAAATCACCTCGGTCAGTGTCGACGTTTTTTCCTTCCCTTCACGCCGCGCTGTAGACAGCGCAGGTCATGCCCATCCAGGCGAAGAAAAACCGGTCAGAATGGCCATGCTGCGTATCGCCTGTGACGAGGGCAGCGAAGGATTTTCCTTTGGCCCGCCCGAACTGATCCGCCCACACATCATCGAGTCATTCGTGAAAAAGGTGCTGATCGGCCAGAACCCGATGAATCGTGAAAAAATCTGGCAGGAACTGGCTCACTGGCAACGCGGCAGCGCCAGCCAGTTCACCGACCGTGCGCTGGCACTGGTAGAGCAGGCGCTGTGGGACCTTGCCGGACGCGCCTTGAAACTGCCCGTGCACAAATTGTTGGGCGGCTATCGCGACAAGGTACTGGCCTATGGCTCGACCATGTGCGGTGACGACTTGCCCGGCGGCCTGTCCACCCCGGACGAATACGGTCAGTTTGCCGAAAAGCTGGTAAAGCGCGGTTACAAAGGCATCAAACTGCACACGTGGATGCCGCCGATCTCGTTCGCGCCCGACCCGCGCATGGATGTGCAAGCCTGCGCTGCGGTGCGGGAAGCGGTCGGCCCGGAAATTGCCCTGATGCTCGACGGGTATCACTGGTACAGCCGCACCGACGCGCTGTACATCGGGCGTGAACTGCAAAAGCTCGACTTCGCCTGGTTCGAAGAGCCGATGATGGAAGACTCTGCCGAATCCTACGCCTGGCTGGCGGCCAACCTGGACATTCCGGTGCTTGGCCCGGAAAGCATTGCCGGCAAGTACCACAGCCGCGCCAGCTGGGTGACCAACAAGGCCTGCGACATCCTCCGCGCTGGCGTGGCTGGCGTCGGCGGCATCGGGCCGTGCCTGAAAGTCGCGCATCTGGCCGAGTCGTTCGGCATGGACTGCGAAGTGCATGGCAACGGCGCTGCCAACCTCGCCGTGGTCGGCGCGATCAGCAACTGCCGCTGGTATGAACGCGGCCTGCTGCACCCGTTTCTTGAATACGACGATGTACCGGCCTACCTCAATACGTTGGTCGACCCAATGGACAGCGACGGTTTCGTGCACCTTTCCGGGCAGCCCGGACTGGGTGAAGACATCAACTTCAGCTATATCGAGACACACACCGAACAACGTTACTGACTGGCAGCATTGCGAAGGGCACGCCGAGCGCCCTTCGCTCGACATCTCGACACAGCGTCTTATAAATATAAAAAAGGACTGCCCCCATGAAGCTCTGGCTCAAGCGCCTGCCCTGGCTGCTATGCCTCGCCCTGACGGCGACACTCGTGCACACTCCGCCCGCCCTGGCGCGCGGTGAAACACCGGTCGATCAACTGGTGGTCGGCATGAGCATGATCAACCTGCTGTCCCTGGACCCGGCAGGTGCCACCGGCCTTGAGGTGTCCGAGGTCAACGCCAATGTCTATGACATGCTGCTGGAACAGGACGCTGCCCGCCCCGACCAGTTGATTCCGGCACTGGCCGAGCACTGGGAAATCAGCCCCGACCGCATGCGCCTGACCTTCCATCTCCGCCCGGGCGTGACGTTTCACTCCGGTAACCCGCTTACTGCACAGGACGTTGCCTGGTCGCTGCAACGTGTGGTCACACTCAACAAGGCGCTGGCCTCGACCTGGAAAGCCTACGGTTACACCGCTGGCAACGTCAGCGAGCTGATGCGCGCCGAAGGACCATCGACCTTCGTGCTTGACCTGCCCAAAGCCACCGACCCCATGCTGGTGCTCAACACGCTGGCAACCTCGCCCAGCGCCTTCGTCATTGATCGGCTGACCGCGTTGCAGCATGCCAGGGGTGATGATCTGGGCGCCGCCTGGCTGACCACCAACACAGCGGGCTCCGGCGCATTCAAGCTGGACATCTGGCGTGCCAACGACGTGATTCTGATGAGCCGCTTCGAGCAATACTGGCGCGGCCCGGCCAAACTGCGTCGGGTGATCATGCGCAACATGACCGAATCCCAAGCGCTGCGTCTGATGGTGGAGCGCGGAGACCTGGACGTGGCGCGCGGCATGGCGGCCACCGACATCAAGGCACTGACCCGCTCGAAAGACGTCAATGTGCAGACCATCCCGCGCGGCACTCTGTACTACGTCGCACTGAGCATGGAGCAGCCACTGTTTCAGGATATTCGGGTGCGCCAGGCGATTCGTGCGCTGATCGACTATCAAGGCATCAACTCCGTGGTCATGCCGCATTACGGAGTTATCAACCAGCGCCCGCTGCAACTGGGGCTGGCGGCCAGACTGGATGATCCGGGCTATGCGCTCAACGTCGCCGAGGCCAGGCGCCTGCTGGCCGAAGCCGGGCACCCGAATGGCTTCAAGATCACCATTCGTTCGCTGACCGATTCGCCCTTCATCAACATCGCCACCAGCCTGCAATCGACCCTCGCCCAGGCAGGCATTCAGGCGTCGATCATTACCGGCACCGGCAACCAGATCTACGGCGCAATGCGCGACCGGCGCTTCGACATTCTGGTCGGGCGTGGCGGTGGCGGTGCCGAGCGCCATCCGCACTCCAGCCTGCGAGCGCTCATCTACAACCCGGACAACCGCGAAGAAGCCAGGTTGAGCAACTTTCAGGGCTGGCGCACCTCGTTCTACAACGCCGAGATCAACCAGTTGATCGAGCAGGCCGAACGCGAGCGTGACGCCAGCCGGCAGCTGGCCGACTACCAGCGCATCCAGACCCTGTATGACCAGAAAGCCGGGCCGATCATGCCGATTTCGCAGATGACCGATGAAGTGGTTATTCACGCCGATGTCCGGCATTACCTGGGTCACAGCGCCGCGACCACGCGCCTGCGTGACGTCTACAAGCAACGCTGAACTCATGCGTTCAATCGCTCAAGCCAAGGCAGGAATAACCATGTCGAGTGCATCGATTTCAATTTGGAGCAGTCGGGTTGCCCACGGCACCCGTCGCAGCGGATCAGTGGCGGCGACCCTGTTCGGCCTGCTGTTGCTCACTTTCTTCATTGGCCGGGTCATGCCGCTGGACCCGGTGCTGGCCATCGTCGGCCCCGACGCAGATGCGGCCGCCTACGCTCAGGCGTATCAGGAACTGGGCCTGGACAAACCGCTGACCACCCAGTTCGTCATGTACCTCAGTGACCTGCTGCACGGTGATCTGGGCAAAGCCCTGCTGACCGGCCACCCGGTGATAGACGACATCGTGCGGGTTTTCCCGGCCACGCTGGAGCTGGCGACGCTGGCAATCCTGTTCGGCGTGTTGCTGGGTTTGCCATTGGGGGTGTATGCAGCCACCCATCAGGGCCGTAGCGGCGACCATATTGCCCGGGTCATCACCCTGTTTGGCTATTCCACGCCGATCTTCTGGCTGGGCATGATGGCTTTTCTGGTGTTCTACGCCTGGCTGGGCTGGGCCGGAGGGGTCGGACGCATTGGCCTGGCTTATGACGGCCTGATCGAAACCCGCACCGGCCTGTTGCTGGTCGATACCGCGCTGTCCGGCGACTGGGAGGCCTTTCGCAGCGCACTGCGCCACATCCTGCTGCCTGCGGTAATCCTCAGTTTCAATTCGGTGGCGTATATCAGCCGCATGACCCGCAGCTTCATGCTCGAACAGCTTTCGCAGGAATACATCATCACCGCCCGGGTCAAGGGCCTGTCGCAGCGACGCATCGTCTGGGGCCATGCGTTCCGCAACATTCGCGTGCAACTGCTGACCATCGTCGCCCTCGCCTACGGCGGCCTGCTGGAGGGCGCGGTGCTCATAGAAACCGTGTTCGCCTGGCCCGGCTTTGGCCAGTACCTGACCAGCAGCCTGCTGCTTGGCGACATGAATGCCGTGATGGCCTGCGTCCTGCTGATCGGGTTGATCTTCGTGATCCTCAATCAGATCAGTGACGCCCTTTATAAAGTCTTCGACCCGAGAACCCGCTGATGACGACTTCCATTGCAAGCAGCGCCACGCCCATGGTTCAGGCGCCAACCTCCAGCCTTGCGGCACTGGCCGCCAGCAGTGCGCGCCTGATGCGTTTTCTGTTGCGCAACCCGATGACGCTGGCAGGGCTGATCGTCATCGGCACGCTGATGATCGTCGCATTGTTCGCGCCGTGGATCGCCACTCACGACCCGCTGGCTCAGGACCTGTCGGCCGCGCTGCGCATGCCCGGTGCACAGAACTGGTTCGGCACCGATGAGTACGGCCGCGACGTGTTCAGCCGACTCGTCTACGGCTCGCGCATTACGCTGTACATCGTGATGCTGGTGACGGTGATCGTCGGCCCGATCGGCCTGCTGATCGGCACTGTGTCCGGCTATTTCGGAGGCTGGGTCGACAGCCTGTTCATGCGCATCACCGACATCTTCATCTCGTTCCCCAGTCTGGTGCTGGCACTGGCCTTCATCGCCGCCCTGGGCCCTGGCCTGGAACACGCAGTCATCGCCATCGCCCTGACTGCGTGGCCACCGATCGCCCGCCTGGCGCGGGCCGAAACCCTGTCGTTGCGCAACGCCGATTTCGTTGTCGCGGTGAAGCTACAAGGTGCCTCGGCAGTGCGGGTGATCGGCCGTCACATCATTCCGATGTGCCTGTCTTCGGTGATTATCCGCCTGACCATGAACATGGCCAGCATCATTCTTACCGCCGCTGCACTGGGCTTTCTCGGCCTCGGCGCACAGGCGCCGCTGCCGGAATGGGGCGCGATGATCTCCAGCGGCCGTCGTTACATGCTGGAAAGCTGGTGGCTGGTGGCGGCACCCGGCGCAACCATCATGCTGGTCAGTCTGGCGTTCAACCTGTTGGGCGACGGATTGCGCGATGTACTTGACCCACGCAGCGAATGACACGCATCGAACAATAATAAAAGGGGCTAACACCATGTCACACACAGCCATGCCACAGATAAAGCTTGCAGTAGAAGATTTACGCGTCGAGTTCAGTCATGCGGGTAAGGTCACGGCAGCCGTTCGCGACGTGTCATTCAGCCTTGGACGGGAAAAGCTGGCGATTGTTGGCGAATCGGGATCGGGCAAGTCCACGGTCGGTCGCAGCCTGCTGCGTCTGCATCCGGCAACGGCCAGGGTCACGGCGAAAACCCTGCGTTTCGGCGATATCGATTTACTTGAATGCAGCGAAAAACAGATGCAGAGCATTCGCGGGCGGCGCATGTCGATGATCATGCAGGACCCGAAATACTCGCTGAACCCGGTGATCAAGGTAGGCGAACAGATCGCCGAAGCCTATCTGGCACATCACAGGGTCTCGAAAAAGGAGGCCCGCGAACGCACGCTGGACATGCTCGCCAAGGTGCACATCCGCGAACCGGCGCGAGTCTACGAACTGTATCCCCATGAAGTTTCGGGCGGTATGGGCCAGCGGATCATGATCGCGATGATGGTGATCACCGACCCGCAAGTGATCATCGCCGACGAGCCGACTTCCGCACTGGATGTGTCGGTGCGCCGTCAGGTGCTCAACGTGCTGGAAGAGCTGGTCAGCGAGCGCGATCTGGGCCTTATCTTTATCAGCCACGACCTGAACATGGTCCGTCACTTTTGCGACCGGGTGCTGGTGATGTACGCCGGGCGGGTGGTGGAATCGCTTAACGCCAGCGAGCTGGATCAGGCGCGTCATCCCTACACTCGAGGCCTGTTGGCCGCCCTGCCCAGCCTGGATCACCCGCGTGCCAGCCTGCCGGTTCTGCAACGCGATCCCCTTTGGCTCACTCACTGAGAATGCTCCCATGGCAATGATCACAGTCGATTCACTGAACCTGAGCTTCGGCGCTGGCCCAGCGCTGAATCAGGTGCTGCGTGACGTCAACCTGCAGGTCGAGCGAGGCCAGTCGTTCGGCCTGGTCGGCGAGTCCGGCTCGGGCAAGACCACCGTACTGCGCTGCCTGGCAGGACAATATCATCACTGGAGCGGCGCACTGAGCGTGGCCGGCCAGACCGTACAATGCAAGCTCGATGCCAGTCACTACCGCACCGTGCAGATGGTGTTTCAGGACCCCTATGCCTCACTGCACCCGCGCCACACCATCGACGCGGCACTCAAGGAGCCATTGAGCATTCACCGGATCGGTGACCGTGACCGTCGCGTCTGTGAAGTGCTGAACAAGGTCGGCCTCAACGAGAGCTTTCGTTTCCGTTACCCGCATCAGCTGTCCGGCGGCCAGCGCCAGCGTGTCGCTATTGCAAGGGCGCTGATTCTAGAACCACGTGTGCTGCTGCTCGACGAACCCACCTCGGCACTGGACGTTTCAGTGCAGGCCGAAATTCTCAACCTGCTGGCCGACTTGCGTCATCAGCAAGGCCTGACTTACCTCATGGTGACCCACGACCTCGGCGTAGTGGCGCACTTGTGTGACCGGGTTGCGGTCATGCAGCAAGGCCAGGTGCTGGAAACCCTCGACAGCAGCCAGTTGATCAACAACCAGGCTCGGCACGAGTATTCGCGACTGCTGATTCAGGCCAGCCGCGACATGGACCTGCGTCCGACGGGATGACCCGCCGCCGGGCTCACGACCGCTGAACCCGTAACCCTGCCGACACTGTGATCCCCGGCCCTCTCGGCCAAGGGATCCGGCTGCCTGCGATTTGCCTCAACACACCCAAAACAGCCATCAAACAAGAATAAAAAAATGAAAAAATCACTCGCACTGATCTCTCTGACTGCTCTGTTCCCCGGCGCCTGGGCGCATGCCGACAGCGCGTACATCAACTACCGTCACCAATATGCAGAAAGCACCCGCATGCATGCTGACCGGGTCAAATTCGGCAGCCGGCTGGACAGCGGCTGGGGCTTCGAAGGCGAGCTCAAATACAAGACCGCAGGCGACCGCCAGGACGTAGCGTTCGACAACACCGTCGGCAACGGCCACGAATTGACTGTCAGCTATCAATACCGGCTCGACGACAAATGGCTGCTGACGCCTTCGTTTGCGCTGGAAAGCATCGAGAAATCGACGGCCTATAAAATGGGCCTGAAACTGGGTTACAAAGTAAACGATCAGTTGAGCGTGTCAGGCCGTTACCGCTACGACTCGATCAAGCTGGACAGGGACAAGGTCAACCATGAAATGCCTGACAACCAGATGGATGATCAGTCGATCAATCGTTACGACGTCTGGGTCAACTACGCCAGCAAAGGCCCCTGGGCGTACGAGTATCAGTTCACCTACTTCGACGCCGATTACATCCGCTACGACAACGGCAAGACCGACTACGAACAGAACGCGGCCTTCAAATACAAATGGGACAAGCACTGGGTGCCGTTCTTTGAAGTCGGCGACATCAAGGTGGATTCCGAAGATGACAAGCGCCAGCTGAGATTGCGCGTGGGCGTGCAGTACAACTTCCTGTAGCGCATCCCCACTGGAGCATGATGAACGATAATCTCACTATCGTGCCGACGCTCCGCGTCGCATGCCGTTCTGGACGCTCTGCGTCCTCTTTCGAGCATGTGGTGCAGCGCAGGTTTGTGACGCGGAGCGTCATCCAAGGCATTCCTACGCTGGAGCGTGAGGAACGAGAGGTGTCTGGCAGAAACTCCGCAATCGCTCAGTCGCTGTACAGCGCCTGAGTGCGGCGCAGGCGCATGCGGCTGCCGTTGAGGTGCAGATACATCGCCGAGCGCGCTGCGTCGACGTTGCCTTCGGCGATGGCGTTGTAGATTTGCCGGTGTTCGGTGTTGATTCCGGTCAGGTAGGCGTTGCGATCGCTCTGCCCTGTGTAGGCCGAGTTCATCCGCGTGCGGGGAATCAGCTTGGTGCCCAGATGCTTCATGATATCGATCAGGTACGCATTGCCTGACGCCTTGGCGATCTTGAGGTGAAATTGAAAATCGGCATTGATGGTGGTTCCGGATTTCTGCGGACCTTCGAGCAGCGCATCGAACGCCCGCTTGAGCTCAAGCAACGCTTCAGGGCTGCGTCGTTGCGCAGCCAGCCCTGCCGCCTCGACTTCCAGGCTCAAGCGAAACTCCAGCAGGTTCAGCACATCGGACAAGGTGGCGATGGTCGCAGGCCCTACCGAAAAACCTTCAGGCGGTGGCATATCGAGAACAAAGGTGCCGACGCCATGCCGGGTTTCCACCAGCCCCGCGGCCTGCATCCGCGACAGCGCATCGCGCACCACCGTGCGGCTGACACCCTCGGCTTCCATGATGTGGATCTCGGAAGGCAGTTTCTCGCCGCGCACCAGCACACCGTCTCGCATGCGCTGGGCGAAGCGGTCGACCAGGGTTTCTGCCAGGCGTCGATGGTTCTTTTGCGAGGAAAGTGCGTTGTCCGACATTGCAGCCTCAGTTCTGTCCGATACGCGAGTATAGGCTGCGATCCCCACACAAAACACGCCTTGAGTACGGTTATACTCAGCCACCCGACACGGACCTGATCACCCGCCATGGAACAACCTTCCGCATCAAAAGGCCGTCGCTCCAGCCTAACCCAGCAACTGGTCGCCGAGTTTTCGCGCAGAATTCGCGAAGGCGAGATCCAGAGCGGTGAAAAGCTTCCTACCGAACAGGTGATCATCCGTGAAACCGGGGTCAGCCGCACCGTGGTTCGTGAAGCGATGTCGCGTCTGCAAGCCGAAGGTCTGGTCGAAACCCGGCATGGCATCGGCACCTTCGTGGTCGATGCAGCGCAGCCAGGTAATTTCCAGCAGGTTGAACCGCCAATCGGTACACCCGCAGACGCGGTATCCATCATCGAGCTGCGCCTGAGCATCGAGCCGGAATCTGCCGCGCTCGCTGCTCTACGCCGCACGCCCGAGCAACTGGATGCCATCCGTCAGGCACTCGATGAGTTGCATCGCTGCGCGCGCCTGGGACACGACACCATGAAGGCCGATTTCGAGTTTCACCGGCAGATATCACTGTGTACCGCCAACAGCTTTTTTACCGATGTGATGAGCCAGCTCGGCAGCAGCATCCTGCCTCGTACCCGCAGCGGCTTTGGCAATATCGCGTCGTTGCACGCAGAGGACGATCCGGGCATCCAGCAACGTGAACAGGAGACCATCTTTGACGCCATTGTCCATCAGGACCGTGATGCCGCCCGAGCCGCGATGCGCCTGCATCTGATCAACAGTCTGCTGCGCCTGCGCGCAAAGGATTAGCCACTAAAACGCTTATCGTTTACCATGCCGCCCGTCGGTTTCCGAGAGGAACTAACAGGGAATTCGTACGCTTTGTCTGCACAAGGCCAAAACGAAACTGCCCCCGCAACTGTAGGCATCGAGCCTGCTCCATGACTGCCACTGGATTCAGCTCCGGGAAGGCCGGAGCCCGGCGATGACATGCCAGTCAGGAGACCTGCCGACCTGCTTCAACCCACTAACCGGCGGGGTGTCCGGGAAGGACATCCGCACGCGGCGGCATTTTCCGTTGTGCCCGGTCACTTGCCGGGGATGTGTTTCCTGATGTGCATTGCGCCTTGGCACCTGTTCCAACGGAGACCGCATTTCATGTCGCTGCCCCGCCTTGCCGCACTTGCCGCCAGCCTGACGCTGTCCACCATAACCCTCGCCGCCCCCACTCAGTATCCGCTGACCCTTGAAAACTGTGGTTCGACCCTGACGTTCGCGTATGCACCGACCAAGGCAGTGACCATTGGTCAGGCCGGTACTGAAATACTCTACGAACTGGGCCTGGGCGACCGGCTGGTGGGCACGTCGCTGTGGTTCAACAACGTTTTGCCACGCTTCAAGGCGCAGAACGACAAGGTAGAACGTCTGGCCGACAACGACCCAAGCTTTGAGGCGGTGATCGGCAAACGTCCGGAACTGGTGACGGTGCAGCTGGAGTGGATGGTTGGCAAACAGGGCGTGGTCGGCACACGCGAACAGTTCCATGACCTGAAAATACCCACTTACATTCTGCCGTCCGATTGCGAAGGCAAAAACAATCTGGTCGGTGCCGACGGCACACGCCTGGAGCCGTTCCGCATCGAAACCATCTACAAGAGCATCGAGCAACTGGCGCAGATTTTCGATGTACAGGACCGCGGTGACACGCTGGTCGCCGACCTCAAGGCCCGCCTGAGCGCCGCGATTGCCAATGTCAAACAGAACAAGGCGAACGACGTCTCGGCGCTGTTCTGGTTTTCCAGTTCGGATCTTGCCAGCGATCCTTTCGTGGCAGGCCGCAAAGGCATCCCGGATTTCATGCTCAACAGCCTGGGCATGCGCAATATCGTCCAGTCCGACGAGGAATGGCCGACCGTGGGCTGGGAAAGCATTGCCAAGGCCAACCCAAGCATTCTGGTGATTGCGCGCATGGACCGCCGCCGCTTCCCGGCCGACGACTACCTGAAGAAAATCGAATTTCTCAAGAGCGATCCGGTGACGCGCAACATGGACGCAGTCAAGCATGAGCGGATCGTGATCATCGACGCCGAGGGCATGCAGGCCGGTCTGCGCCTGTTCACCGGGTTCGAGGAACTGGCTGACGCCGCCAACCGTTTCAACGCGGCACAATGAGATTACCAGTAGCGTTGGGCCATGTGCTCTGGGTCTCGGCAGTGCTGGTACTGGCGATCATGATCGGTGCGGCGATTGGCGAAACCTCGATCAGCCTGCCGGTGGTTTTTCAGGTGCTGGCCAACAAACTCTGGGCAGCCAGCTACGTGCTCGACCCTATCGATGAGGGCATTGTCTGGAACTACCGGCTGACCCGCGCGATTGTCGCGGCAGCCTGCGGGGCCGGGCTGGCGATCTGTGGCGTGGTGCTGCAATCCTTGTTGCGCAATCCGCTGGCAGACCCGTATCTGCTGGGAATTTCCGCCGGGGCCTCGACCGGCGCGGTGCTGGTCGCCATTCTGGGCTTTGGTGCAGGGGCCATTTCGATGTCGGCAGGCGCTTTTGTCGGCGCCGTGGCGGCGTTTTCGCTGGTCGCTCTGCTAGCGCACTCGTCGCGAGGCACCACTGCAGCCGGGCAGATCATTCTGGCCGGGATCGCCGGTTCACAGCTGTTCAATGCCCTGACATCATTTCTGATCACCAAATCCGCAAGCTCGGAGCAGGCACGCGGCATCATGTTCTGGTTGCTGGGCAATCTCAGCGGTGTGCGCTGGCACTCTGTCTGGCTGGCAGTGCCGACGGTGCTGGTCGGTCTGCTGGTGTGCCTCTGGCACCGGCGAGCGCTGGACGCGTTCACCTTCGGCAGCGACTCGGCGGCGTCACTGGGGATTGCCGTACGGCGCGTGCAGATCATCCTGATCGCGACCGCAGCCCTGGTCACCGCAGTGATGGTGTCGATCGTTGGCTCCATCGGTTTTGTCGGGCTGGTGATCCCGCACGCGGTGCGTATGCTGGTCGGTGTGCGCCACGCACGGCTGGTGCCGTTGAGTGCATTGAGCGGCGCACTGTTCCTGATCGCTGCCGACATCCTCTCGCGCACGCTGATCAAGGGGCAGGCGCTGCCGATTGGCGTCATTACCGCCCTGATCGGCGCACCGGTCTTCGCTTTGATACTTATCCGGGGCAATAGCACTCGATGAACGCGTTTCCTCAGCAGGTCAACGCAGCGGTGCTCGGTTGCTCCGGTCTGGGTTATTCGGTACGCGGTACTGCGCTGCTGCGCGAGGTCGACCTGAGCATTGCAGCGGGAGAAACGCTGGCCGTGGTCGGCCCTAACGGGTCGGGCAAATCCACCCTGCTGAAACTATTGGCCGGTATTCAGAAGCCGGTCAGCGGCAGCGTCAGGCTGGGCGGGCAGCCACTCGAGTCAATGAGCCGCAGAGATGTAGCGCGCCTGCTGGCAGTGGTCGAACAACAGGCAGAAACCAGCGACGCCGTGACTGTACGGGATGCCGTCGAACTGGGCCGCACGCCGTGGCTGTCGGCACTCGAGCCGTGGAGTACCAACGATGACGCAATCGTTCGTCAGGCTTTGCAGGATGTGGACATGCTGCACATGCAGAAACGTGCCTGGCACACCCTGTCCGGCGGCGAGCGGCAGCGCGTGCACATCGCCAGGGCGCTGGCGCAACGACCCAGGATCCTTCTGCTGGACGAACCGACCAATCATCTGGATATCCAGCACCAACTGACCATCCTCGGCTTGGTCAGGGCCTTGCCGGTAACCACTGTGATAGCCCTGCACGATCTGAATCAGGCGCTGGATTGCGACCGCGTGGCGGTCATGGAGAAAGGCCGGCTGGTCGCACTGGGTGCGCCGGTCGAGGTGCTGACCCCGGAACGCCTGCTGAGCACCTTCGGCGTTGTGGCGCACTGGCTGACCGACCCGTTCGACGGCGCGAAAATCCTGCGTTTGCGCTCTCACTGAAGACACGCCGATGGTCAGCCGGTCACCTGGCGCATGCTTCAACAGGTGCACCGCGCGGCCTGTGGCACTACAATGCGCGCTTTGCCCGCCGCAGGATCCCGTTGCCATGTCGTTACCCAAGCACCACCTGGAATTGCTCAGCCCTGCGCGGGATGTAACCATCGCCCGTGAAGCCATCCTGCATGGCGCCGATGCGGTGTACATCGGCGGGCCGAGCTTTGGTGCGCGACACAACGCCTGCAACGAGGTCAGCGACATTGCCGAGCTGGTCAAATTCGCTCATCGCTATCACGCGCGGATCTTCACCACGATCAACACCATCCTGCATGACGACGAACTGGAACCAGCCCGCAAGCTGATTCACCAGCTCTACGACGCAGGCGTGGACGCGTTGATCGTGCAGGACCTCGGGGTCATGGAGCTGGACATTCCGCCCATCGAGCTGCATGCCAGCACCCAGACCGACATCCGCACCCTGGGCCGGGCGAAGTTCCTCGATCAGGCCGGTTTCTCGCAACTGGTGCTGGCCCGCGAGCTGAACCTGCAGGAAATTCGTGACATCGCCCGTGAAACCGATGCCGCTATCGAGTTTTTCATTCATGGCGCGCTGTGCGTGGCGTTCTCCGGGCAGTGCAATATTTCCCACGCGCAAAACGGCCGTAGCGCCAACCGCGGCGACTGCTCGCAGGCTTGCCGCCTGCCCTACACACTCAAGGATGATCAGGGCCGCGTCGTCGCCTTCGAAAAGCATCTGTTGTCGATGAAAGACAACAACCAGAGCGCCAACCTGCGCGATCTGGTGGACGCAGGCGTGCGCTCGTTCAAGATCGAAGGTCGCTACAAGGACGCAGGCTACGTCAAAAATATAACCGCCTATTACCGCCAGCGTCTGGACGAGATTCTCGAAGACCGTCCGGACCTGGCACGCGCTTCCAGCGGCCGTACCGCACACTTCTTCGTGCCAGACCCGGAGAAGACCTTTCACCGCGGCAGCACCGATTATTTCGTCAGTGACCGCAAGATCGACATTGGTGCGTTCGATACGCCGACGTTTACCGGTCTGGCAGTCGGCACCGTCGAAAAACTCGGCAAGCGTGACCTGATCGCTGTGACCCATGAGCCGCTGTCCAACGGTGACGGTCTCAACGTGCAGATCAAGCGTGAAGTGGTGGGCTTCCGTGCCAATATCGCCGAGCTTAAAGGCGAGTTCGAAGAGGACGGCCAGAAGCGCTGGCGCTACCGTGTAGAACCCAATGAGATGCCTGCGGCCCTTTCCCGTGTGCGTCCCAACCATCCATTGAATCGCAACCTGGACCACAACTGGCAGCAGGCGCTGCTCAAGACCTCGGCCGAGCGCCGCATCGGCATTCAGTGGCAGGTCACCCTTCGTGAAGACCACCTGCGCCTGGAAGCCATCAGTGAAGAAGGTGTGAGCGTCGCGGTAAACCTTGACGGTCCGTTCGGCGCAGCCAACAAGCCCGGGCAGGCGCTGGATCAACTGCGTGACCTGCTCACTCAGCTGGGCACCACGATCTACCATGCTCAGGATGTCAGGCTCGACGCGCCGCAGGCGTTCTTCGTGCCCAACTCGCAGCTCAAGACCCTGCGCCGCGATGCCATCGAGGCGCTGACCGAAGCGCGCATCAAGGCGCATCCGCGCGGTGGCCGCAAGGCCGAAACCACCCCGCCGCCGGTTTACCCGGAGTCGCATTTGTCGTTTCTGGCCAACGTCTACAACCAGAAGGCCCGCGATTTCTACCATCGCCACGGCGTACAGTTGATCGACGCGGCCTACGAGGCCCACGAAGAAACCGGTGAAGTGCCAGTGATGATCACCAAACACTGCCTGCGTTTTTCGTTCAACCTGTGCCCGAAACAGGCCAAAGGCGTGACGGGCGTGCGCACCAAGGTCGCGCCCATGCAACTGGTGCAGGGTGATGAAGTGCTGACCCTGAAATTCGATTGCAAACCTTGCGAAATGCACGTGATCGGCAAAATGAAAGGTCACATTCTCGACCTACCGTTGCCCGGCAGCGCTGCGGCTAAATCGGTGGTCGGCCACATTACCCCGGAAGACCTGCTCAAGACTGCGCGTCAGCGTTCTACACGCTGATACGTATGAGGGGGGGGTTGGCGCCCTGCCAGCCCCTTGCGTCTTCTGAAAAAAACCTCTTAAAGCACGCGCTCCATGTGGGTCGTGTTCCACACCGGATCGCTCTCCACATCGGTCACGGCAAAGCCCTGTTTCTCCCAGAAACGGATCGCACCCGGCAGAAAAGGATGGGTGTGCAGATAAAGCACCTCTATCCCACCAGCTTCGGCATGCGCCCAAAGCGCCTGGCACAAGCGGCTGGCCAGCCCGTCGCCGCGAAACTCCGGCGTGACGAACAGGCGTACGATCTCCACGGTTCTGCGGCCAATATGGTTGAGCTGCGCAAAACGATGGTCATAAGGCAGATAGCCCACCGCAGCGATGATCTGCCCTTCGCAACGGGCGATCAGAAACTTGCCGTCCTTGCCATTAAGGTAAACCTGCTCGAAACCGGCCAGATCGGGCGGAACGGTGACGGTGTCGAGCAAGGGAAAGATCCCGGCACGTGCACGCATGACGAAATCGACGGTGTGCGGGATCTCGGAGGGGTGTACCTCAGTAATAGTGATGTTCATGAGTACGGACTTATTGGGGGAATTGCAGGGTGAGACAAATGTTACGCCAGACTTGGGCTTTTGAAAGCACGGCTTAACTATAGAGCAGGCGGCGCGGCGCAGAATTGTGACGCGGAGCGTCACGACAGGCATTCCCACGCGGAGCGTGAGGAACGATATGTGCCTGGAGCGACTGGGGCGCCCAGAGGCAAAAACGCCGATTATCATGAGCGGGCAATGCGGCGCACAGCTTTACAGCGCAACCTCTTCGACGCGCACCAATGCAAGGCAGGAAAAATAACGCGCCAGACACCTCGTAAACGCTGCACAGCCTTGCGGGCATTGCCAATGCGCGTCTGAACCGCTGCAACCGCAAGCTGGCACAGCCCCTGCATGATGTTGGATAACCCCACCATGAATGTGGTTGGGCCGCCCCGGTTGATCGACGTTGATCGCCAGTCTCGCAGAGACCAGAGGGCCACATGGGGGCATCCGGCAACGTGGCTTGATGGCGTCCCCGAATAAGAGAACAGGCAAAGGCGCCTGGAACCGAAAGGTTCCGGGCGCTTTTTTTTGCTTCAAAAAACCTGATTGGCCTCGGCCGGGACTTGCTATGAACACCACAGTCTTCCCCCTGAACGATGTAAAAACCCTGATCGTCGTCGGTAATGGCATGGTCGGGCACCATTGCGTCGAGCAGTTGATCGCAGGCGGCGCACTGGAGCGTTATCGCATCCATGTATTTGGCGAAGAAGCACAGCGTGCCTACGACCGCGTGCATTTGTCCGAATACTTTACTGGCCGCGATGCCGAGTCGTTGGCCATGAGTGAAATGTCTGTATACGAACAACCTGGCCTGACGCTGCACTTGGGCGTACCGGTGCTTGAGATTGACCGTGATCGTCATGAAATCATCACTGCCGAAGGCTGCTTCAGCTACGACAAGCTGATCCTGGCCACCGGCTCCTTCCCGTTCGTACCGCCGATCGAGGGCGCACAGGGCAACTCGCGGCTGGTCTATCGCACGCTTGAGGACCTGGACACCATTCGCTACGCCGCCTCGAAAGCTCGTCGTGGCGTGGTAGTCGGCGGGGGTCTGCTCGGGCTTGAAGCGGCCAATGCACTGAAATCGCTTGGTCTGGAAGCCCATGTTGTCGAGTTCGCCCCGCGCCTGATGCCGGTGCAACTGGACGAGCATGGTGGGGCTGCCTTGAAAGCGCGTATCGAAGCGCTGGGCGTCGGCGTACACCTGTCACGCGCCACGCAGTCGATCAGCGACGGCAAGCAATACCGCTATCGCATGAACTTCGCCAATGACGAATTTCTGGAAACCGACCTGATCGTGTTCTCTGCCGGTATACGCCCGCAGGACGCGCTGGCTCGCCAGTGTGAACTGCAACTCGGCCCGCGTGGCGGTATTGCAATCGACGAGCACTGTCGCACCAGTGACGCCGATATCTATGCAATCGGCGAGTGCGCGGCCTGGAACGGCAGTGTATTCGGCCTGGTGGCACCCGGTTACCAAATGGCCCGTGGCGTCGCCGCACAGTTGTGCGAAAAGGACACTGATCCGTTCTTTGGGGCCGACATGTCCACCAAGCTCAAGTTGCTGGGCGTGGATGTCGGCTCCATCGGTGACGCGCACGGTGCACTGGCCGGGGCCATCAGTTATCGCTTCATTGACGAAGCCACCGCCAGCTATCGCCGGCTGGTGGTGTCGGCAGATGGCAAGCAAGTGCTCGGCGCGGTGCTGGTCGGCGACAACAGTTATTACGACACCCTGCTGCAATACGCCCAGAACGGCATCACCCTGCCCGCCGACCCGTCCAGCCTGATCCTGCCGCGTGGGGAAGGCGCACCGACGCTGGGTGCCGATGCCCTGCCCGCCACCGCGACCATCTGTTCCTGCCATAACGTCAGCAAGGGTTCTATCTGTTCGGCAATCGACAATGGCTGCACCGACCTCGCCGGGATCAAGGCCTGCACCAAAGCAGCCACCGGCTGTGGTGGCTGCACTGCGCTGCTCAAGCAGGTGTTCGAACATGAGTTGATGGCGCGCGGTGTGGCGGTCGACAAAAGCCTCTGCGAACACTTCGCCTATACCCGCCAGGAGTTGTACTCGATGGTCCGCGTCGAAGGCATCGAGACCTTTGACGAACTGCTGACCCGCCATGGCAAAGGCGCGCATGGCTGCGACATCTGCAAACCTGCGATCGGCTCGATTCTCGCTTCGTGCTGGAACCGCCCGATCACCGAACCTTCGCTGGTGCCACTGCAGGACACCAACGACACCTTCATGGCCAACATGCAGAAAAACGGCACCTACTCGGTCGTACCGCGTATTCCGGGTGGAGAAATCACCCCCGACGGCCTGATCGCGATTGGTGCCGTGGCCAAGAAGTACGACTTGTACACCAAGATCACCGGCGGCCAGCGTATCGACCTGTTCGGCGCGCAACTGCATGAGCTGCCGGACATCTGGAGTGAGTTGATTGAGGCGGGGTTCGAGACCGGACATGCCTACGGCAAATCGACCAGGACGGTGAAGTCCTGCGTCGGCAGCACCTGGTGCCGCTATGGCGTGCAGGACAGCGTCGCGATGGCACTGCGCATCGAGGACCGTTACAAGGGGCTACGCTCGCCGCACAAACTCAAGTTCGCCGTATCCGGCTGCACCCGCGAGTGCGCCGAAGCGCAGAGCAAGGATGTGGGTGTGATTGCCACCGAGAACGGCTGGAACCTTTACTTGTGCGGTAACGGCGGCATGCGTCCACGCCACGCCGAGCTGTTCGCCACCGACCTGGATGACCAAACCCTGATTCGTTATATCGACCGTTTCCTGATGCTCTACATCCGCACCGCCGACAAGCTGCAGCGCACCTCGGTCTGGCGTGAGTCGCTGGAAGGCGGCCTCGACTATCTCAAGGCGGTCATTATCGACGACAGCCTGGGCCTGGCCGCCGAGCTGGAGTCGCAGATGCAACTGGTGGTCGACCGCTACGAATGTGAATGGGCCAACGCCCTCAAGGACCCGGAAAAACTCAAGCGCTTCCGCACCTTCGTCAACGACGGGCGTGCTGACCCCGACGTGCAGTTCGTCAAGGAACGCGCCCAGCGGCGTCCGGCAAAACCCGAAGAGCTGGCTCTTATTCCGTTGTTCAAGGAGGTGGTGTGATGAACGCGTCTCAGACAAAACGCACCGGCGACAATGCGCCAGCGGCAGCGCAGCAGCACTGGCAGCCCCTGTGTGGACGTGCGGATCTGGTCGCCAATTCAGGCGTCGTTGCGTGGCTGGACGGCGCGCAGGTCGCACTGTTCTACCTGCCCGAAACTGCACAGGGCGAGCAGCTCTTTGCCATTGATAACCGCGATCCCAAATCGGGGGCCAACGTGATCGGGCGTGGTCTGATCGGGCAGATCGCGGGCGAACTGGTCATCGCCTCGCCGTTGTACAAGCAGCACTTTCGCCTGCACGACGGCAGCTGTATCGAATACCCGGATCAGCGGATCGACGTCTGGCCGGTAAGACTCAAGGGTGATCAGGTAGAGATTGCCGTTTAATCGGCAGTGCCGGTCGCAGACAACCTGGTCGCTATCGGACCAGGTTGCCGCGTGGCGTGACGTGCAGCTTATTGAAGTTCGGAGACCAGTGCCTTGTTGAAGCCTTGCGGGTCTTCCATCTGCGGGGCATGGCCCTTGCCCTTGAATTCCACCAGCCTGGCGCCCGGGATCATCTGCGCCACCTGCTTGCCCAGTACCTTGTAATTGCCGATCTTCGCCTTGACCTCAGGCGGGGCGATGTCACTGCCGATGGCAGTGGTATCGGCATCACCAATCATCAGCACCGTCGGCACCTGCAACCTGGGGAACTCGTAGAACACCGGCTGGGTGAAAATCATGTCGTAGATCAACGCCGAGTTCCAGGCCACGACCTTGTGACCCGGCCCTTTGTTCAGACCGGCCAGCATGTCGACCCACTTGTCATACTCAGGCTTCCAGCGGCCGTCGTAGTAGGTCTTCTGCTCGTAGGCGCGAATGCCTTCGGCGGTGGTCTTCAGCTCTCGCTCATACCACTGGTCGACGCTGCGGTAAGGCACGCCGAGTGCTTTCCAGTCTTCCAGACCGATAGGGTTGACCATCACCAGCTTCTCGGTCTGCTTCGGGTACATCAACGCGTAACGCGTGGCCAGCATGCCGCCCGTGGAGTGACCGACCACCGACACCTTGTCGAGGCCCAGTTTTTCCAGCAGCGCGTGGGTGTTCATCGACAACTGCTGGAAGCTGTACTGGTAGTGCTCCGGCTTGGTCGAGGTGCAGAAACCGATCTGATCCGCTGCGACGACGCGATAGCCCGCTGCACTCAGTCCCTTGATGGTGTCTTCCCAGGTCGCAGCGCAAAAGTTCTTGCCATGCATCAGCACCGCCGTGCGGCCATTGGCCTTGGCGCTGGGCGCGACGTCCATGTAACCCATTTCCAGTGTCTGGCCCTGGGACTGGAAACTGAATTTGTGCAGCGCATGGGGGTACGTGAAACCTTCCAGTTGCTGGCCGTAACCGGGCGTCTCAGCCAGTGCTGCGCCTGACAGCGTCAACGACATCAACATGCCGGCAATCTTTGCAGCCCGCATAAGGGGCACCTCCTATAATAGAGTCGAATTCTCGAACCGCTGAACTGCAAGCGGCGGACCTGCAAGTAGACCCTGTTTCCCACAACAGATTCGCCCTTTTCCTGCCAACAGAACCGTAAGCAGACGTTTCTTCACGCAGATTTCCGACGATGGCAAAATGCTGGACGCCTCCTGCCGTGCCTGCCTAGACTGGGCCGTCCGTTACAGGCCGTCGCGGCCATCCGGGTCTGACGCCAAGGAACAGCAATGAATCGAAATGAACTGCGCAAGGCCGACATCAACCTGATGGTGGTATTCGAAACATTGATGCAGGAGCGTAACGTCACCCGCGCAGCCGAAAAACTGTTTCTCGGCCAACCCACGATAAGCGCCGCACTGAATCGCCTGCGCAGCCTGCTCAATGACCCGTTGTTCATCCGCGTAGGGCATCGTATGGAGCCGACCGCGCGTGCCCATGAAATTCTCAAGCACCTGACGCCAGCGCTGGACGCCATGTCTACCGCGCTGAGCCTGACCACCGATTTCGATCCCTCGGTCAGCAAGATGACTTTTCGCATCGGCCTGACCGACGACGTCGAATTCGGCCTATTTCCCGCCATGCTCAAGGCCATCCGCGAGGAGGCGCCTGGCGTGGTGATCGTGGTCAAGCACGTCGATTACCTGAATATCTCCGAAGTGCTGATGTCCGGAGACATCACCGTCGGCGTCTGCCTGACCCGTGAGCTGCCGGCCAATGCCAAACGCAAGACGCTGCGCAACGTGCAGCCACGGCTGGTACGCGCCGACAAACCGCGCGGCCCAATGAGCATCGACGAATATTGTTCACGACCTCATGTGGTGGTGTCGCACGTGGCCAGCATCAGCAGCTTTGCCGATGAGTGGCTGACCGCACTGGGTCGCAAGCGTCAGGTCGTGCTGTCAGTGCCGCAGTTCGCCACCCTGCCCGCACTGATGGCTGGCACCGACATGATTTCGGGCCTGTCCGACTACGCGGCCAAGGCCATGAGCGCATTGGGTTTGCTGTATGACGAGCCACTGCCCTTCCCCACGCCGGGGCTGGACCTGTCGATGACATGGCTGAGTGTGATGGACAGCGACCCTGCCGAGCGTTGGCTGCGCAGCAGAATCGAGGAATTCATGGGCGAGCGCCAGGAAGCGCCCGCCCTGGCCGGATGATCAGCCGAAACGACCGGTGATGTAATCTTCGGTCTGGGTCTTGGAGGGCTTGGTGAAGATGGTATCGGTGTCGCCGTGCTCGATCAGTTCACCCATGAACATGAAGGCGGTGTAGTCGGAGCAACGCGCCGCCTGCTGCATGTTGTGGGTCACGATGATCACGGTGAACTGCTCCTTGAGTTCAGTGATCAGCTGTTCGATACGCCCGGTCGAAATCGGGTCAAGTGCCGAAGTGGGCTCATCGAGCAGCAACACCTGAGGGCGCAGCGCGATGGTGCGGGCGATGCACAGACGCTGCTGCTGACCACCGGACAGACCGGTTGCGCTCTGCTTGAGCTTGTCCTTGACCTCATCCCACAACGCCGCGCCACGCAGTGCCTGCTCGACGCGATCTTCCATTTCCCGACGCGACAGCTTTTCGTGGTGCTTGATGGCATAGGAAATGTTGTCGTAGATCGACATCGGAAACGGCACCGGCTTCTGGAACACCATGCCCACATGACTGCGCAGGCGGTTCATCGAGTAGCCAGGCGCCAGGATGTTTTCGCCATTGAGCAGCACTTCGCCGCGCGCTTCCTGTTTCGGGTACATCGCGTAGATACGGTTGAAAACGCGCAGCAGGGTCGATTTACCGCAGCCCGACGGGCCGATGATCGCAGTGATGCGCTTCTCGGGGATGGTCATGTCGATGGACTTCAACGACTTCTGGTTGTTGTAGAAAAACTCCAGACCGCGCACTTGGATCTTGGTCTTTTCGTTGGCCAGGGAAAGGTTGTTCATCAGGACGCCCTATTGCGCAGAAGAATTAAGCGAGACAGCAGACTCAGTATCAGTACGAACAACGTCATGACCAGCGCACCGGCCCATGCCAGGGAGTGCCAGTCATCGAACGGGCTCATGGCGTACTGGAAAACCACCACCGGAACACTGGCGATTGGTTTGAGCAGATCACTGCTCCAGAACTGGTTGCCGAAAGCGGTGAACAGCAGCGGCGCGGTTTCGCCGGTGATACGTGCCAATGCCAGCAATACGCCGGTAACCACACCCGCCTTGGCCGCACGCAGAACGATTTGCAGGGTCAGCTTCCATTGCGGCACACCCAACGCCAGCGCGGCTTCACGCATGGTCGAGGGTTGCAGTTGCATCATTTCGTCAGTGGTACGCACCACCACCGGGATTACCAGCAATGCCAGAGCCAGCGCCCCGGCAATCGCCGAAAAGCCCACCTGATGGCCTGTCACTGCGTTGAGCGGCAGTACCACAACGGTATAAACGAACAGGCCGAGCACGATGGAAGGTGCCGAAAGCAGGATGTCGTTGATGAAGCGTACTGCGTTACCCAGCTTGGTGTAGCGGGCAAACTCGGCTAACCAGATACCGGCCATCAAGCCGATTGGCGTACCGATCAACAGGCCTATGCCCGACATCAGCACGCTGCCGTAGAACGCGTTGGCCAGGCCACCCTCGGTGCCAGGTGGCGGGGTCATGCCGGTGAACAACTGCAGGTTGAGCGCGTCGATACCCTTGATGATGGTGGTCAGCAGAATCCACACCAGCCACAGCAGGCCGAAGGCAGTGGCACCACAGCTGAGCACCATCGCAATCTTGTTCTTGATGCTGCGAACCCGATACAGGCTCTCGCTGCCTGTCACATCCTTACTCATAACCCCTCCTTACGCGAAAGGCGCGACAGCATCAGACGTGCAAGGGCCAGCACGATGAAGGTGACCACAAACAACAGGAAGCCAAGGGCGATCAGTGCCGAACGGTGCAAGTCGGTATAGGCCTCGTTGAACTCGTTGGCGATCACCGAAGCAATGGAACTGCTCGGCATCATCAGCGATGCAGAGAACTGATGGGCGTTGCCCAGTACAAAGGTTACCGCCATGGTTTCGCCCAGCGCGCGTCCCAACCCGAGGAACACACCACCGACCACTGCCGAACGGGTGTAAGGCAGCACGATGTCCCAGACCACTTCCCAGGTCGTGCCGCCCAGTGCGTAGGCCGACTCTTTGAGGGCCACGGGCACGGTACGAAAGACTTCCTGCATCACAGAGGTAATGAACGGCGTGATCATGATTGCCAATACGATACCGGCGGTCAGCATGCCGATACCCAGCGGCGGGCCCTGAAACATCGGACCGATCAGCGGCAGTGCGCCGAGGTTTTCGGTGATCCAGGGTGACAGGTGTTCAGCCATGAACGGGCCAAAGACAAACAGCCCCCACATGCCGTAGATGATCGAAGGGATACCGGCCAACAGCTCGATGGCCGAGGCAATCGGCATGCGCAACCATGGCGGAGCCACTTCGGTCAGAAAGATTGCAATGCCAAAACTCACCGGTACGGCGATCAGCAAAGCCAGAAAAGAGGTAACCAGAGTGCCGTAGATCGGAACCAGTGCGCCGAACTTGCCGGCGTTTACGTCCCACTCGGTGCTGGTCAGAAAGCCAAACCCGAAAGTCTGGAATGCCAGACTGCCGCCCCACAGGGTCGACAAGGCAATACAACCCAGCAAAGCAAGCACCAGCATCGCTGCAGCCTGCAATGAACGCTTGAACCACAGGTCATGACGATGATCCCGTTTGGCGCGCTTCTCGCCCTCGGACTCACCAGCGGAGACGTTAGCGGACAGGTATTGGGTGTTTTCAGTCATGTTGAGGCCACTCGCAAGGAAAAGCCCCTGTCACCGAGCCGATATCGCGGCTGATGACAGGGGTGGTACGGGTTGAATCACTTACTTGGTGAATTCCGTTTTCCAGTAGCTTTCCACGCGATCAACCAGCGATTTAGGCAATGCTACGTATTCCAGTTTCTCGGCCTGCTGCTGGCCGTTTTCCAGGGACCACTTGAAGAAGTCGAAAGCCGCGGTGCTTTTCTCTTCGTTCTTGGCTTTCTTGTACATGATGATCCAGGTGGTCGCGGTGATCGGCCATGCAGCCTCACCCGGCGCGTTGGTCATGATCAGGTTGAAGTCTTTGGCGCTTGCCCAGTCGGCGGTGTCAGCAGCTGCTGCGAAAGCCTTGGCGTCTGGTTTGATAAATTTGCCAGCCGCGTTTTTCAGCTGAGTGTAGGACAGCTTGTTGGTGGTCGCGTAGGAGTATTCGACGTAGCCGATCGAACCCTTGATCTGCTTCACGTAGGCCGAAACACCTTCGTTACCCTTGCCGCCCACGCCTGCTGGCCACTGTACGGTCGAACCGAACTTCAGCTTCTCGTTCCACTCTGGGCTGACTTTGCTCAGGTAGTTGGTGAAGTTGTACGTGGTGCCCGAACCGTCCGAACGGTGAACGACGGTGATGGCGGTATCAGGCAGTTTGACGCCCGAGTTCAGCGCAGTGATTGCCGGGTCGTTCCACTTCTTGATCTCGCCCATGAAGATCTTGGCGATGGTTGGACCGTCCAGCTTCAGCTCGCCACTTTCGACGCCTTCGACGTTGACGATCGGCACGATACCGCCGATCACGCTCGGGAACTGACCCAGACCGCCGGCCTGCAGGTCTTCTGCGGACATCGGAGCATCGGATGCACCGAAGTCAACGGTCGCAGCCTTGATCTGGGCAATACCACCACCCGAACCGATGGACTGATAGTTGATACGGTTATCCTTGCTCTTGCTGTAGTCCTGGGACCACGCCGAAATAACCGGGTAGACGAAACTCGAACCAGCGCCTGTTACATCAGTCGCGTGAGCCACACCGCTAAGGCACAGCGATGCGATCAGAAGCGACAAGCGTTTTTTAGTCAGCAGAATCACGGTAATACCTCAGTCCAGGAGATTGTGTGGTGGTCCACTTAAGGAGGCCCGAGGCTGATTTAAAACCTCAAATGTTGCTGTTTAATGACAATCCAACGAATCGTGTCCGGAGGGGAACTTTTTTGTAAGTGATTTCCTACGTCACTGGCGATGAAAACCCCTTTAAAAGCCAATGTTTACGGGCTATTCACGCTCCATCAAGCCAAATAGCGTTCTGCCACCACTCATCAGATAGCGAAATGCCACCTGCGTTATAAAAATGTAAGAAAGTGTGATTTTAAGAATCGTTGTAAATGACCGAGCGGTCACGTTATAGCTAAATCAACTTAAAACTCCGCTGTCGACGGTATTCAGGGGTGCATGGATGACCGAAAAAAGCGCGCGATCACTCTCAAGGTGGATAGCAACGGCGTAAGGCTTGATGCATGGAAGATATCTACCGTTCGTCGGGTTCGACGGCACCTATGGCCACTGGCCAATGACCAACGTGAGTACTTTAAAACAACGGAGTAAGCACCATGATCAAGACAAAACTGACTGCCCTGACTCTTGCTGGCCTGATGGCTGTAGCTTCGGGTGCCGCCTTTGCCGAGTCGACCACTACCCCTGAAACCCCGATCAACAAGAATGCGACCAAGCTGCCGGGCACCAATACCCAGCCGATGGACCGCACCTCGTCCGAGACCCCAGGCGCGCAGACTGAAAGCAAGGAAGCGGCAGCCGAGCGTTCGATGAAGCACGACAAGACGACACACGGCACGCACGACAAGAGCACCCCCACTGAAAAGACCAAGACTCAGTAATCAGGCGTCTTACGCGGGCAGGACCATGCCCTGCCCGCAGGTCCACCCTTCTAGCGGCACCGTTTCAGTCCCTGTACTTACGGAGGTTGCATCATGATCAGGAATAGATTGGGGGCCATAAGCCTCGCAGCATTTTTGGCCCTCTCGGGCACCAGCTCATTTGCCGGGTCGACCGGCCCGACCAACCCGGTAGGCGACAGCCCTAGGGTCCCAGGCACCGGTACGGAAAAGAACGTCGATGGAACCAGCCCCGGCGCACCAGGCACAAGCCCCGGTACCAAAGGCATGGATCCCTTGCCCGGAAACAACGGCAGTGCGGATGACAAGCCTCATGACTCGAAACACCCGCATGATGCAGATCACCAGGACAGTCAGGACGGGCACAAGGCCCCTTGATGGTCTGACAGGTCGCTACTGACACAAGCACTGTCGTCAGTTGCCCATTGCACGTAACACACCTCCACCGGCATGCCATGCTCGGCACAGAAGTCCAGCCAGCGCAGTTGGTTGTCCTGGAGGCGGTCACCCGGCCCCTTGACCTCGATCATTCGATAACGACGCTGTTCCGGAAAGAACTGGATCAGGTCGGGCATCCCTGTCCGGTTGGCTTTTATGTCCTGCAACAGGCGACGAAACCAGCGAAGCAAGTGCGCTGCCGGCAGGCAATAGAGCGCCTGCTCCAGAAGCTCCGGTGTCAGCGCTCCCCAGAATACGAAGGGTGATTGCAGGCCGTATTTGCTTTCAAAATGCTCACGAATGGTCGCCAGGTATTCACCTGACTCCAGTTGCGTCAGGCACGCATCGAACAATGCCACCCTGCGCTGATAGAAATCCGGGCTGTACAGGTCGCTGGGCGCACTGTGAAACGGGTGAAAGAATGCGCCCGGCAAGGGCGCGAAAATGGCCTTCCAGCACAGCAGACCGAACAGGGAATTGACCAGCGCATTCTCGACGTAGTGCACTTCCCCTCCCTGCTCTTGTTCAAGGTGCTGGCGTATCAGACGCTCGACACTTATTCCCGATACTGGCGTGATCTGAACGTCCAGCCGCGCAATGGCCTGCACGTTGCGCTTGCGCGCGCCCGTCAGGCCGAGCTTGCGTTGCAGCCGCGGCAGGACGCGTGACAGGTGCTGGACCTCGGCATCATTTTCAGGAGCGAGACGGGCCTGTTCCGCCAGCGTCAGCGCCGCTGTGTACTCGGCATTGCGTTCCAGCACCCGAATCTGTCGCGAACGCGCACCGGGATAGCTGGACTGACGGTACACCGCCATCGCCAGAGGCCAGTCCTGCATGCGCTCAGCCTGTTGCCCGAGGCGAAACAGCAGTTTGGCGCGACGCATATTCAACCAGGCATTACCGCACTGGACCGCGATGACCCGCTCGGCCAGCGCATGCAGCTCGACGCAGGTTTCCAGCGCCTCTCGACAGGCATGCAATTGCAGGCACACATCGATGTCAGCGCGCTGATTGATGACGCGCGACTGCACCGAAAACTCGACCTTTTCGTAGCGGTAGATGCCCAGATCAGCCAGCACGAACTCCGACCACTCCTGATACAGATTGCCGAAGTACAACAATCGCAGGCGGTCACAGAGCGGCATGATATTCAGGCCAAATACGGCGTCAGACAACGTTGGGTGCCATTGCTCAAGTGCCTGCGGCGCTTCATACAACGGCTGCAAGCGCTCCAGCCATGCCTGCTTGCGCTCTGGCCCCTTGACCGCATGGGCTTTGAAGCACTGGGTCAGTTCGTCCCGGCGCAGCAACTGGAACAGTTCGCTCAAACCCAGTGGCGGGCTGGTGGCGACCCAACCCCGCTCCAGCAGCGGCTGCACCGCCTCATGGGGATCGCCGATCTCGACGTAACTCAGTTTGCTGGCCCGAAACAACACGCCCTTGCGCATCACCATGCGCACCAACAGGCCTTGGGCACACACGGGCACCTCGGCAAACTCGCTGATGAAGCGGCGCTCGGATGCGTCGAGCAGGTCGTCGTAGCGCCGGGCAATCCAGGCGAGGACCTGCCGGAAGTTTTCCAGGTAATAAAACGGATTGTCGAGCGGTGCAGTATTCAAGGCCAACGTTCACATGACGAATGAGCAGACTGGGCAAGGATACTGGTTATCCGTACAGATTCCAGCGCAAACACCTGCTAAGCGCCGGTCGGCCGATCAATGGCATGTATCGCGGCCAGATAGTCGGCCTTAGAATCAGCCGGATAACATCTGCAGTCGAGAGCCGGATATGCAAGCGCCACTGATTTATCTCGCAGGCTTCGACGTGTTCCGGCCCGACGCCGTTGAGTACGGACGCTACCTCAAGGCGTTGTGTTCGGCACACGGGCTTGAAGGCTTGTACCCTTTTGACAATGAAGTAACGCTCGGGCGCACGCCGCATGAAACTGCACAGCAGATTTACTCGATGAATGTCGCGATGATTCACCGCTGCGCTGCCGTGCTGGTCAACCTGAATGTGTTTCGCGGTCTGGAGCCGGATTCGGGCAGCGCATTTGAAGTCGGTATGGCGGTGGCATTGAACAAGCCCGTTTGGGCGTACTTTGAGCCGGTGACCTCGTTGCGCGAACTGGTTCCTCATGATGAACACGGGCTTGACCGCGACGGCTTCATGGTTGAGGACTTCGACTTGCCCCGCAACCTGATGCTCGCCTGTAGCTGGGCGGGACCAGCTCTACCGTGGAGCTGGGTGCCGAGGCACTGGCAAGGTACCTGAGTGGCTTTAAGGTCATGCCAGGCGAGTAGCTGAACGCACGCGCTCACCCCCACCCCAGAAAGTCCCCGCCGTTGTCACGCAGCATCTGCAACATGCCCTCTGCCGCTGGCGACAGGTAGCCGCCCTTGCGCAGGGTCACGCCGATGGTGCGTTTGAGAGTGGTCTGTTCCAATGGCACTTCACGCAGGTGCTGCATGGTCTTGCCAAACTCCAGCGACTCGCGGGCGATGAAGCTCAGCAGGTTGCTTTGAGCAATCAAGCCTGGCAACAGGGAGATCGAGTTCGCCTCGATCTGCACTGTCGGCAGAGGCAGGCCGTTGGCAGCAAAGGTTGCGTCCAGCCACTTGCGTGATGAAACACTGACCGGCGGCAGTACCCAGCGATACGCGCAGAGGTCACTCATCTTCAATGAGGTCTTGAAGATCGGGTGTTTTTTGCTGGCGACCACCACGGCTTCGTCCCTGAGTATGACAAAGCTGGTGACGTCTTCGCTGTCGGGTGCCAGTGCGCAGATGATCATGTCCAGTTGCCCTGAACGCAGCGACTCGCGCAAAAGGTCATCCTGGCCTATCACCAGCTTGAAGGTGACATCCGGCGTACGCTGCAATAAGGCCGAGGTCAGTTTCGGCATCAGGTATTCCGCCATCGTCGCGGCGCAGCCGACGCGAATGTTGCCCACCATGCCACTGGCGAAATCCCGTACCTCCCGTTGGGTTTGGGCGATGCTCTGCTGCAGTTCCTTGCCGCGTGCCTGCAACAGCTCCCCCACCGGGGTCAGCTTGATACGTCGACCGTCACGCTGAAACAACCGCGTTCCGAATGATTCCTCCAGCCGCTGAATGCTTTTTGTCAGCGCGGGCTGACTGCGATTGAGCTTTTCCGCAGCCCGCCCGAGATGGCCCAGCTCGGCAATGGTTTCAAAATAAGTCAGATCGCGCAGGTCCATATCTATCAACCAAAGTTATCAATTCATGATTATTAGAAAATAGACTTGATCGGTTGCCAAGTCGATACTGTTTGCATGTGATCCACCCGATTCAAGGAGAACGTCCTTGTCACACGCTTCACGCTTTTCGCTTTCCACCCTTGCCCCGCTGACTCAATGGACGGGCCTGATCCTGATGGCCGGTGCTGCCGGTCAGTTGCTCAAACTGTTCAACATGCCTGCCGCGATGTTCCTCGGCCCCATGCTGGTTGCTATCTGCTTTGGTGTGTCGGGTGCCACTATCCGCATGCCCAAGCGGGCGTTTCAGCTCGGCCAGGGCACGGTTGGTGTGCTGATTGCGCATGCGATGTCAGTCAGCGTATTGCTCACGGCGCTACAGTCCTGGCATGTCATGCTGCTGGCCACGATCCTGACCGTGGTGCTGAGCGCGGCGGTGGGTCTGGTACTGGTGCGCTTTGGCGGAATCCCGAGTAACACTGCCGCCTGGGGCACGTCGCCCGGCGCTGCTTCGGCGATGGTCGCCATGTCCGAGGATTACGGCGCAGACTCGCGGGTCGTTGCCACCATGCAATATGTGCGCGTGGTCTGCGTAGTCACCATCGGCGCGCTGGTCAGCCATTTCATCGGCGCACCGGATTCCGGCGCTGACCTGCACAGCACCGCAGCCGCCTTACCCAGTCTGAACCTGATCGACCTCGCCCTGAGCCTGGCAGTGATCGTAACGGGTGTAGCACTGGGCTCACGCTTGCCAGCGGGTGCCTTGCTGGTGCCGTTGATGCTGGGCGGCACGCTGCAACTGAGCGGCGTCATGCAGATCAGCATTCCTGACTGGCTGCTGCCAATCGGCTATGGCGCTATCGGCTGTTATGTAGGGCTGCGTTTCGACCGGCCGACAGTGCAATACGTGTGGCGGCGACTGCCGATGATGATTCTGGCCTCACTGCTGCTGATCGTATTGTGTGCGCTGTCGGCCTGGCTGATTGCAGCGATGATGGGCAAGGATTATCTCTCGGTGTACCTGGCAACCAGCCCGGGCGGCCTGGACACCATGGCCATTATTGCCATCGATACTCATGCCGATGTCGGCTTCGTGCTGGCCATGCAGACCCTGCGCCTGTTCGGAGTGATCCTGACCGGCAGCTTCCTGGCCCGGCAGATTATCCGCCTGAGCGACAAACGCATCCCTGCGCTCTGATTGCCGATGCCAGGCTCAGCCGTTCACTCATGCCACGCCAGAGCACTGGCCAGGCTGGGTGCCAGCGGCAACACCGGCAACAGCGTGGCCTGATAGGCGTGATAAAGGTCCGGCTTGCCCGGCCAGATATCAGCACTTGGTTCGTTGCGCTCGTTCAGCTCATGGCGCCAGCTGCCATGCTCATGATCGATGAACAGGGTCTCGTTGAACTCCCAGAAGCAGCGATACCAGTCTTCATACTGTTGCTCGCCGGTACGTTGCAGCAACGCGGCGGCAGCAGCGGCCGCTTCGCAGTGGGTCCAGTGCAGACGATGACGGACCACTGGCTGGTTCTGCCAGTCGAGGGTATAGACGATACCCGGCGCACCGTCGACATCCCAGCCGTAGCGGCAGGCATTGGCAAACAGCTGGCGGGCGTCATCCAGTAACCATTCCGGATTTGAACGCCCGGCGTGACGGCGCGCAGCCTCCAGATGCAGCACCAGCCGTGCCCACTCGAAGGCATGCCCCGGCGTGGTGCCGAACGGCCGGAAGCCGTCGGCCGGGTTTTCGCGGTTGTAATCGGGCAGCGGTTGCCAGTTTTGTGTGAAGTGCTCGATGACCTGAAAATTGTTGGCCCCGGCATGTTGATGGATCACCCGCTCGACAATGCTCAGCGCCCGATCGAGCCATTGAGCATCGCCAGTCACGTCGGCCAGCGCGAGGAAGGCTTCCGTGCTGTGCATGTTGCTGTTGGCGCCGCGATAGGCTTCTTCGTTGCTCCAGTCCTGCGCGAACGACTCACGCATGGCACCTTCCTGCTCGCTCCAGAAACGGGTCTGGATGACTTGGATGGCTTCGGACAGCAATGCCTGCGCGCCAGGCCGCCCCGCTACCACGGCAGAACTGGCCGCCAGTGCGACAAAAGCATGCAGATACGCCTGTTTGTCGGTTTTGCCGCCGTCTTCGAGCGCGGTACTGAACCAGCCATCGTGTTCGGCATCGCGCAACGGGCCACGCAATGCGGCGATGCCATGGTCGACCAGTACAGCACAGCCGGGTATGCCTTGCGCATGGGCCATGGCAAAACAGTGGGTCATACGTGCGGTATTCATGGTTTCGGCCGTGGCGCCGACCATCAGACGGCCGTAGTCATCAAGACTGCCAAAACCGTTGTCGAGCCGGGAAGCCTTGGCGAAGGTCAACAGACGGCTGCCTTCCAGTGCCAGCCATTGGTGATGGGCTGGCGAGCGCAGCCAACTGCTGAAGGTGTGATTATCATTATCCATGACGCGATGCCGCCCCCTTCGATAAGGTTGTGCCCAGACTGTACCGGAGGTCATTTCGACCGAGGGCATAATGCGCGCCCGGTCGATCGTCGGCAAGCAGACACAACCTGTATCAATGTAGGGTTTTACACCTTGAAGCGTGAGACCACCTGATTCAGGTCAGCGGCAAGGCGCGACAATTCATGGCTCGACGCACTGATCTGGTTGGCACCCTGAGTCGATTGCATGGACAGATCGCGAATGTTGACGATGTTGCGGTCGACTTCGCGCGACACTTGCGCCTGTTCTTCCGCAGCGCTGGCGATTACCAGATTACGCTCGGATATCTGATTAATCGACGACGTGATTTCACTCAACGACTCGCCCGCGCCCTTGGCCAGCGCCAAGGTCGAATCGGCCCGGTCGCGGCTGGTGTTCATCGAGTCGAGCGCCTGCGCAGAACCGCTGCGCATGGCATTGACCATCGAGTCGATTTCCAGCGTCGACTGCTGGGTGCGATGCGCCAACGCACGAACTTCATCCGCCACTACCGCGAAACCACGGCCCGACTCGCCCGCACGCGCCGCTTCGATGGCCGCGTTGAGCGCCAGCAGGTTGGTCTGTTCGGCAATCGAGCGGATCACGTCCAGCACCTTGCCGATATCCTGAGACTGATTGGCGAGGTTTTGCACCAGTGTCGAGGTGGCCTGCACGTTGTCGGTCAGTGTCTGGATCGACTGCACCGTCTCGATCACCCGCGTCTGGCCTGCCAGTGCCGAGGTGCTGGACTGGGTGGAGGCGTCCGACGTGGACACTGCGTTACGCGCAACTTCTTCTACCGCCGAGGTCATTTCGTTGATCGCCGTGGCGGCCTGATCGATCTCTGCATTCTGCTGGTTCAATCCGCGATAGCTGTCCTCGGTGACCGAGTTGAGTTCGGTGGCCGCCGACGCCAGCTGGGTAGCCGAGCTGCCGATGTGGCGCATGGCTTCACGCAGATTGACCTGCATCATTGCCAAGGCACGCAGCAATCGGGTGACTTCGTCTTCGCCGTCGACCTCGATGGTATGGGTCAGGTCGCCGTTGGCAACCTGCTCGGCAGCAGTCACGGCACGTTGCAACGGGCCCACGATGCTGCGCGTCAGCCAGAGCGCCAGACCGATGGTGCACAATGCAGCGAGAACGACAAAGACAATGACGATGTCACGCGATTTGTCATATTGGGCTTCGGCCGACTTGCCTTCGGCATCGACCTTGGTGACATAGAAATCAGCCAGATCATTGAGCTGCTTGCCGGAACCATCGACGATCTGTTTCATATCGACCAGCAGCAGCTTGTTCAGACCGGTGCTGTCGCCCTGCCCGGCGAGAACAAAAGAGCGATCCAGCGCGCTACGGTATTGGCCCATGGTGACCATGAACTGGTCAGTCAGGGTCGTCTCTTCAGGGGTGTCGACGAACGTCTTGAGGATGCCCAGCTTCTTGTCCAGATCACCCAGACGTACGTCCAGCTGCCCGCGATAGGTCGGAATGCTCGCAGGGTCGGTGTCCAGCGCCATGCGCAAGGAGATGGTCCGGATACGCAGCATGATTTCCCGGATATCGTTGACCACTCGCATGCTGGGCAGCCAGTTGGTCTCTACCGCCACTTCGCTCTGGCGAATGGTCGACATCTGTGCCAGCGCGAACCAGCCAAGTAAAGCCACCAACAGGGAAATCAGGGTAAAACCCAGACCGGCACGACGAGCGATTGTGAGTGTGCGTAGATTCATGACCAGTGCTCTTTTGTATTTGGAGGGCAGTATTTGGAGGGCAGTATCTGACGCGAAGTTGTCAGACAACCGAGAGCATATCGTCCCTGTCCGACACTTCTTTAGGATTGCCGGTGATCATTTAGGCTTTTTACTCGAAAGGCAGATCGACTACCCGGACCGAAGCTGTGCAAAGCGCTGCCCGGAGTGATGCCTTCAGCGTTTTGCCGCCATTTGCCAGAGCCGCGCCAGGTCACGCGCGCGCTCATGCAGCAGGCGACTGGTATCGCGACAGGCCTGTTCAAGGCTCATCGGCCCGCTGACCAGCGCGAAGGCCGCGCCAATACCGTGCGGGTAAAGCTGTTCGTAGCCTTCGCCCAGAGTTCCAGCCAGCACGATCACTGGCACTTGCTGGCGCTGCGCGACGCGTGCGACGCCAAGCGGCGTCTTGCCGCGCAAGGTCTGCGCATCAAAACGGCCTTCGCCGGTAATGACCAGGTCGGCCCCGGTCAACGCCTGCTCCAGCCCGGTCAGCTCGGCAACGACCTCAACGCCTGCGCGAAACGAGGCATTCAGATACGCCTTGGCAGCAAAGCCCATTCCGCCTGCCGCACCGCTGCCAGGGCTGTTGCGCAGGTCCAGCCCGAGGATCTGCGCCGAATGGTCCGCGAAACACCCAAGTGCGGCATCCAGCGCCACAACCTGCTCGGGCGATGCGCCTTTTTGCGGGCCGAAGATATGCGAGGCGCCATTCGGTCCGCACAATGGATTATCGACGTCAGCGGCAATCTCAACGTACACGTCAGACAAGCGCGGATCGAAGCCGCTCAGGTCGATACGGGCCAGATCGGCAAGCGCGAGACCGCCCGGTGGCAAGGGCTGATCGTCGGCATCGAGAAAGCGTGCGCCCAATGCCGAGAGCATGCCGCTGCCGCCGTCGTTGGTTGCGCTGCCACCGATGGCCAGAATCACGCGACGGGCCCCCGCATCCAGTGCCGCCGAGATCAACTGGCCCGTGCCTGCTGTGCTGGTCACACAGGCATCGCGCTGTGCCAGCGTCAGTAATTGCAAGCCGCTGGCCATGGCCATTTCAATGATTGCGGTTCTGCTCTCGGCCAGCCAGCCCCACTGAGCCTGGACCGGATCGCCCAGCGGACCGCTGACCCGGGCGCTCATCAGTTCACCATTGCAGGCCGCCAGCAGCGCTTCAATGGTGCCCTCCCCGCCATCTGCCATCGGGCATTTGATCAGTTGGGCATGCGGCCAGACCTCGGCCAGACCACTGGCGATGGCCTCGGCAACGGCCTGCGCGCTGAGGCTGTCCTTGAACGAGTCGGGGGCGATGACTATTTTCATTGTTGTTCTCCATATCCGATGCTCGCATGCTCTCATCCGCCACCTGGTTTTCCGCCAGCCCTTCGCACAATGATCGGCAGCCGTTATCGGGCATTTGAACAAAAACCGTGTTCAGTCGTGACGGGTGATCATCTGCGCGCCCAGATACAGACGCAGCAGGTCATCGGTCTTGTAAGGATCACAGCCCGTCAGCTCGCCGATCTTCTCCAGCCGGTAACGCAGGCTGTTGCGATGGATGCCCAGGGCTTCGGCGCAGGCCTGGCTTTCGCCGCTGTACTCGAACCATTTGCACAGGGTGTCAAGCAGTTGTACGTGGTTATGCAAACGGCCAATCGGCTCGGCGACGTCTTCGGCCAGCCAGTCGTGACGGTAGCGCCAGAACAGCACCTGCAAACGGTACGCCTCAAGACGCAGCAAGCGTTGCCCCGGCCGTGCCTGACTGGCGTAATCGAGCAGATCCCGCGCCGCCGCACAGGCATGACGCAAGGCGGGCAAGTCAGCAGACTGGGCCACGGTAGCCATGCGCAGCACCGGCCAGCTGTGCTCATCGAACTGCTTGAGCAGCAGCGCATCGTCACGCTCCTTGCCCGTCGCGCGGCACCAGTACAACAAGGTGGGCTCGCGCAGCACACACCAGCTGTCGGCGTAACGCGTGCCAAGCCAGGTTGCCACCTGGCTGGCAACCTGCCCTTGCTGGTCAAACTGGATCAGTATCACCTGACGCGCCACATGCGGCTGCAAACCGAGCTGGCGTGCTTCATCCACCAGGCTATCGGGGCAGTCCGGCAGCAGCAGGCGCGCCAGCAGGTCTTCGCTGCGCTGTACCCGCCATTGCAGGTCAGCCTGCTGACGGCGGTGCTCCATAAGCATCTCGGCGGTCATCTTCACCAACTCGCCGTACACCCGAACCTCGTCCGGCTCGCCGGTGATGCCGAGCACGCCCACCAACTGATGATCGAGCATCAGCGGCAGATTGACCCCCGGCTTGACGCCACCGAGCTGCAACGCCGCCAGCGAGTCGATTTCCACCACCTGCCGGTTGGCCAGCACCCGCTGCGCACCCTCATGACGGGTACACAAGCGCTCGGGGTCGCCGCTGCCGATAATGATGCCCAGATAGTCCATGACATTGACGTTGTACGGCAGAATGGCCATGGCCCGTTCGACGATGTCCTGGGCCAGCGCCCGATCAAGGGCGAACATGAAAAGCTCCAGACGCGTGGCGAGGCTTGCAATGGTTAGGCATATGGATACATTTTGTTGAAGTTATAGAACGCCCGAGTGTGCCTGAAAGTGGTCACCGGCGCGACGTACATGGCAGAGTGCCCGCGTCGACCTTTTGAACCTCCACACACGCGTGCACAGGTCCCCTTTTGATCAAATCCCGACTCGCCAGTCTGCTGTCGCTAGTGACCCTGCAAGCCTGCACGTCAATGGCAGAAAGCGAAGAGCCGAAACAGCGCTTTGAAGACTACCGTCAGCAGACCCTCGAGCTGATTCGCAACCAGCGTAACTTCCAGACCGCCGACCACCAAGCTGAACTGGACTGGAACGCGCCGCGCCAGTGGACCCCGAGCGGGACACCCAAGGGCGGCGTGCTGCTGGTGCACGGTCTGGGGGATTCGGCGTGGTCGTTTCATGACGTGGCACAGACGCTCGCTGCTCAGGGCTATCTAGTCCGAACCGTGCTGTTGCCGGGGCACGGCACCAAGCCCGAAGACATGCTCGACGTGCGCCTCGAACAGTGGCAGCACGTGGTACGCGAACAGGCGCAACTGCTCGGTCGTGAAGTGCCGAAGGTCTATCTCGGCGGCTTTTCCACCGGTGCCAATCTGGTACTCGATTACGCCTATGGGCACGACGAAATCGCCGGGCTGCTCTTGTTCTCGCCGGCATTTCGCTCCAACAGCGGCTATGCCTGGCTGACCCCGTGGATCGGCTGGGCACGCCCCTGGCTTGCCGCACCGAACCAAGGCCTGCGCCCAATGCAGACACCGGTTCGCTACATGAACATGCCCACCAATGGTTTTGCGCAGTTCTATCGCAGCAGTGCGCTGGCTCAGGACCGCCTGCATCAGCGGCGTTATGGCAAACCGGTATTCATCGCCATTGCCGAGCAAGACTCGGTACTCGACACTGATTACGTGCTGGATAATTTCAGCCAGCGTTTCAGCCATCCCGCCAGTCGCCTGATCTGGTACGGCGACCTGCCGGCCCGCGCTGCCAATACGCCGCGCGTCGAGATGCGCAAGGACTACCTGCCGGAATACCGCATCAGCCGCTTTTCACACATGGGCCTACTTTTTTCAGCGGACAATCCACTTTATGGCGTATCCGGTAGCCAGCGCATCTGCTGGAACGGCCAGAGCACGGCTGACACCGCCAGGTGCATGGCGGGCGAGCCAGTGTGGTATTCGGACTGGGGCTACACCGAGCCGGGCAAGATCCATGCGCGACTGACCTTCAACCCGTATTTCGAGTGGCAGACCGAGGTGATGCTCGGCGTGCTGAACGCAACACCCGAGTGATCAACCGCCGACCTTGTATTGTCGCTACCCCCCGGTGTCAGGGTAGTTGTCGTGTCCCCCGCTTTTTAAAAAGTATTCCGGGGGCGGCAAGAGTATGGTCATGCCTTTCTACTCAGAAGAACGTAAAGCTGCACTGCTGAAAATGATGCTGCCA
>NZ_JALHBH010000096.1:0-97292 GCF_022836805.1 Pseudomonas sp. RGM 3321 | reverse complement strand
GAGCGCCTGCACTCGACGCTGCATTACGTAAGTCCGATGCAATACGAGCAGAACTGGCAAAGGCAACAACCCTAGATACTCGACCCCGACGCCGGGTTAAGGGATACGTTTCTCGGGGGCAAGGTCAAACACACTAGAGGATTACGGTGTATCCGTCATAAATCTAGGCGGGATCTACTTCAAGCATTTCATGCAGCTGTTCTGCGATGTGACCGATGAGAGTGCAGGGGAAAACGTGCCGGTACGCTGTGCGGGTTTGACAGACAAGGATCCACCCAAAACGATCAAGATTGATGTTGATGGTGGGAAGCAAATGGCAGTTGAGTACATGCCGAACGACGACGACTTGAGGGATGGTGAAAACCATGCTCTCGCCTACATCGCCAAAATTGGACAGTCTCAGTTCGGCCGCCTTTACGCAGGTAAGTACAAAACCTTCGAATACGATATCGCTATGGAGGGAGCGAACCTGCAAATGATGCTCTCTGTAGCAGCCGATCTTTGGCCTGCTCAGGATGGAACGGTAGCTCCCGAGCTGCGAGAAAAAGCGAAGCTAACTTTTGACGAAATGAAAAGTCCTGAGCGAGCAGGTCACGCGGCTGAGCTGCTATATCGCATCGATTCCACCAGTATTGGAAAAGGAATCTATGCGCAGGCTTTTGCCGAAGAGCTTGAGAAGCAGGAAGGCGTATTCGTCGTACCGGCCTACATTCGTGATGCCATTCTTTGGGCTTGCGAACTCGAGGAGCCCCCGCTCAATGATCAAGCTGACTGACGAGCAGAAGGCTTATATCGGCGCACCTATCGACCAGCATGTTTATCTCAACGCTTGCCCAGGCAGTGGCAAAACTGAGGTGGTCGCAGCCATGGTGGCCAAAATCGTTGAAGAGTGGACTAGCTTCCCTAGCGGGATAGCGGTTTTGACCTTCTCCAACAGCGCAACGGACGAGCTCAAAAACAGACTGGTTCGGTATCTAGGGGAGCCGCTGGGGTTTCCTCACCAGGTGTCGACCTTCGATAGCTTTGTCCACTCCCGAATGGTCGCAAACATCGCAAGCGAGGTTACTGAATTTCCAGGGAAGGAGGGGGACAGTCGTATAAGGATCTTGGAAAACAAGGCTGACATATTCCACACTCGCAATAGGATATGTGGCCGTTCGATCTCCGCCTGTAAGTACAACTACGACTTGGAAACCAAAGGGTTCGTGTTCTCTACAAGCGAGCGTACTAGAGATAAACAGCTCAATGACGCTCCAGTCAATGAGGTTGCACGGGAAGATCTGATCAACACAAAGAGGCGTTTCTGGGCAGCAGGTTTTGCAACATACAAAGATGTGGACATAATTGCCCTGACGGCGCTCAAGAAGCCCGCTCTCAAGAGCTATTTCCAGCGCGTTGCCAAGCGATTTCCACTGATCATTGTCGACGAGTGCCAGGACCTGTCAGCAGAGCAACTGGCGATAGTACGGAAGCTCCATGGCCTTGGCGTTAAATTCCATTTCATAGGCGATTTGAACCAATCGATCTACGGGTTCAGAAAATCGAATCCAGATAATGTGAAGGCGCTCCTTGCCGAGTTCGGTTTCGCAGAGCTCCCGCTCACAGCGAATTGGAGAAGCGGGCAATCCATCGTCGATCTCTGTAGTGATTTGCTGCGAATCAAGCGGATTTCTGGCAATCCCGAGATTGCTTCCGTTAAACCGCTTTTGCTGCAGTATGAGAAATGTCCTTCAGAGCTTATTCCGAAAATCATTGAGCTCACCAATGGTTATGAAGAGGTTGTCGTTGTCGCTCGTGGGCATAGCACATTGCAACGATTTCGCAGAGGCGACAGTTTCAAGGGCGTTGAAGTGTTGGCACTGGCATGTGTTGCTGCCAATAACGGGAGCAACAAGGAGTTGAATGTCGCGGTAGCACTATTCGCTGAATGGTTTGCAGATAGGCTCTCCTTGCAAGTAACACGATCAGGCCCCCACTGCCCGGTTGCAATCGAGTCCAAGCTCGCCTGGCGGAAATTTATTCACCACTGCTTGAAGCACTTGGTTGCTGCCGGCGCTGCAGATACGAATCTGACTTGGAAAGAGTGGGCTGCGGTAGCAAAAAAACCATGCGTAACTTGCCCGATCAGGCTTTCGTGTTGGATGAAATCAGTAGCGATCTTGAGCCGCTTAGGGATCTGATACTTCGATCACCCGCAAATCAGGGTGCCATCGCACTTTCCGTTCGCCTAGACCAAGTTGTTGCTCAACAACCTACCATGGGCGCATTGCGCTACGAGACCATCCATCAGGTCAAAGGCGAGACCCACGATGCAACAGTTGTAGTGTCATCGCTTCAAAAAGGCATTCACCTTTCCCATTGGAAGGAGTGGCTAGCCGACCCAGGATCTGAAGGCGCGAGGTTCGCTTACGTGGCGAGTTCACGTCCACGCTATATGCTTATCTGGGCAGTGAAGAGGCTGAAGGCCGATGAGAAAGAAACGCTTGCTGGGTTAGGATTTGAGCTAGCCTAAAAAGGTTATCGAAGAAGGCGCAATTAAAATTCTTTTGGGCTCTTATCGTGACTTTTGGCTCCGCGTGCCCTATGAGAAAGACGTCGTTTAACTGATTCAATGGGGTGTGTTCTTCAACAACGTGTTGATCTGATGGGCCCACCTTGTGACTTCGCGTCAACGCGTTGCCCTTATGGTTGGCCGACGATAGATTTCAGTTTTAACTACATTTTCCCAGCTTGAGGCCTAGCAGCAATCAGGCGATATGGGGTTCGAGTCTGCCCATGTACTCTGCCTCGATGGGAAGAACGGAGGCCCATGCTGGAGCGGGCAGAAAGTTGTGGCGATGTTGGCCCCCCGCCCCCCCCCCCCCCCGTTTTTTGTTCTTCACACTCTTTGGCGTTTCGACTACTCTCAGTGAGAGCAAACTGGCTCAGTAAGATGAAATTGTCTTAGTGAGCACAAGGCGTCACACTATGCATCAGCCCAACTTCAGCAGGGAAGCACAACGCTGAGGATGATAAATCGTATTGTATGAGTAATGAGCAAACAGAGGTGTGGAGTTGCGTAAGATTATAAATAGTTCTATAGGGACAGCCCTTCTTGTTGTGCTAGTTGCTTTAATAGTTATTTTTACGATTAGCTCGGCTTGGGAGTTTGTAAGTGCTACTGTTTTTCCAAATACTACTCTAGGTATCTATAATAGAGGGTTCTGGGAGAATGTGCTTGTTGAATTGCATGGAATGCTTATTGAGCTTGCTGTTGTTGGTGTGCTTTTGTTGTGGTTGGATGGACGGCGAGAGCATGCAAAATCTATATTGCAGAGTAAGGAGGAGCTTACTGATTACGCGGAACTTGATTTTCCGGAAGCTCATTTGAGAAAGATGGGTGCTCTAAAAAGATTAAGTGTCGCAAAAAATACAAATTTCACTGTAAGAGATTTGCATTTAGTAGGGCGCGAGTTGAAAAGCTTGAGGTTAAAAGGTTGTAGTGTGATTGGTATGAAATTAACTGGGGGGAAGATAACTTCAACTAGTTTTGAGGATGTTGATATGAGATCTTCAAATTTCGTTGATTGCACAATTAAAAATACAAATTTCATATCAGTAAAGATGTATAGGTGTAAATTCCAAGGTGCAAAGTTGACAGGTGTTAAGTTTGAGGATGTGGATATAAATAAGGCGGAGTTTATTAATTGTACGATGCCTAATACGGTTTTTAAAATGGTTAGCTTGGCGGGCGTGAGGTTTGATGGTTCGGACTTGGGGCGATGCAGTTTCTTGGGTGCGCGAGATATAGATGTGGCTCAATTGGCTAAAGCTAATAACTTAGATTATATATCGATTTCGAAAGAATTATTGGCGGCTTTAATAGTACTAAGACCAAATATTAAATTTCAACGGGATACTCGTCGGCCTTAAGGGAATTGAACCCTATCACTAGTAAACTAGCTGACCCGCATCTGGCCACGAGCGTTGACAATACACCAGCGCTGAGTTTTCGTCAAGCCTGTGGCGGCATACGTCCAGGCGTAATATTCGCAGGCAGATCACAAGGCTTGAACCATGGGGAGTGGGGGATAGCAAGAATTTTGATCGCTGAGGAAGAGCAACGTAGGCGAGCCTTATCTGGTCTCTCGCGGGCGTGACGCAAGCAGGCATGATGATCTGAGTCGGCTCAGCTGGTATGTCACGAGCTGACAAAATCACCAATGCGCTTCTAATTTACCAACTCATGACTTTTTATCCTTTGGTCCATCATCGGTGACAATTTTTCTATTTCTTGGCGATAATGCGCGTAGAAGTCCAAGCTGTAGTTTAATGACGGGTAGAGTTGCTAACATAAAGGGCGATTATATTTCCTATGTTTTAAGTCCGGGCCCTGTCGTTCTTGTAGAAATGATTTCTGCAGCGAAAGCCCCCTACTGTTTTGTCTTCCATAACGGGGTGATTCGTTTTTTATGATAAACTCTGAGCACTCAGGCTGTTGCTTGTGTAAATAAATTCTAGGCACTTTGCCTGTAAAAGTGGCTATTCTCCCATGGGAATGAAGTTCATCTTTAGCTTTTAAGTGGTTTTGGTTTCAAGGGGGCGACCGTGACAACGGGGTGGCAGCAAAAAAACACTATACCCCTCGAAGCTCACGGGCCCAATGAGACTAAAACGCCCGATAATATTGGGCTTGTGGCTGTAACCGCTGGGCTAAAATTACCCCCCTAGGTGCAGGTTCGAACCCCGCCTGGGACACCATACAAACAAGCATCACTGACTCTCCTCCGCCGCCGCATCCTTCCCAGCCCCCTCATTAATCAACACCATGCTCTGCGGTGCAGACAGCGCAACACCCAATTCCCTTAGACGCCCCAGAACCGTAAACAACAGATCACTACGCGCACCTCCCACCGAACGCGGGCTGTTCACATAGCCACTGGCGCTGATGATCAAACCGGTATTGGTCAGGTCTTTGAAGGTGACTGACGGTGCAGGCGCATCGAGTATGGCTTCATGCTCGGTGAAGGCCTGCAACAGCAGCTCGCGTATTTGCAGAACATCTGTTTCCAGGGGCAGGGTAAGCGTGATTCCGACCACCCCCAATGCATTGCCCATGGTGACGTTGCGCACGTTTTGCGTGATGAACTGCGAGTTCGGCACGATCACCGTCGAGCGGTCGCCCATCTGGATTTCGGTCGCGCGGACGTTGATCCGGCGAATATCGCCTTCGACCCCCGCCAGGCTTACCCAGTCGCCGACTTTGACCGGACGCTCGGTGAGCAGAATCAGGCCGGAGATAAAGTTCTGCACAATGGCTTGCAGGCCGAAACCTATCCCCACAGATAGCGCACTGACCACCCAGGTCAAGTTGGTCAGGCTGATCTTGAGCGTGGACATCACCACGGCCACCACCAGCACAAAGCCTATGTAGCCGATCAAGGTCACCAGCGAGGCCTGCATGCCCGCGTCCATGTTGGTCTCGGGCAGAAGGCGTTCTCCGAACCACTCCTTGAGTACACGCACGCCCAGCAGGCCGACAACCAGGCAAATCAGCGCCATCAGAATATCGCTGGGGACGATGTTCAGGTTGCCCAGGGATTTGGACGTGACGTCCATTTGAGTGAAACTTGCGAACAGGTCGCCCGGGCTGGAACCCGAAGGCAGGAAAGCCAGCAGCAATGCGGTAAGCAACAGCAGGGTACGGCCTATGCCTGCCAGTATAGTGCTTGCCTGGGCCTGATGACGGGCGGACAGGCCCAGTGCCGAACCCAACGCCATGCCGCCAGGTTGTTTGGGCGACAGAAGGGTCTCGCAGATGTCACCGAAGCAGGCGATCAGCAGATACGCTGTGGACGCTACCACGCTCACCCAAAGCAGTTTCACCGCCAGAAAGTAAGCCAGCGTCAGGTAGCCGCTGAGCAACGCCAGCAAACTCAGGCCGACCCATACCGCAACGATAAAGGGAAGCAGCCCGACGAAACCTGCTGGCCGCTCCAGCTCGAAGCGGCGGCGGGTACGACGGTAGCGCAACAGGGCGTAGAAGAACACCAGCGAAACCGCCAGTGCCGTCAGGCCATTGACCGCAACCGTCAGTGCCAGGCTGCTGGCAATCACACTGTTGATTCGTTCCTGCGTGCCGATGACCATGAGTGCCAGCGCCAAGGCTGGCGGGAAGCGGCCCAGTGCCGTGGCGATCTGGTCAGGGATTTGCGGCAGGCGCCACGAGGCGTGTGCCCGCATCAACAGCGCACGGCCCAGACCGACGATGAAGGCGCAGAAGGTAATCAGCGTCTGCACCTGATCGAGCAGATTGACCACGTCGTTGCTGAGCACCGCGTTGTGGACGATTCCCCAGCGCAGCAAGGATGTGGCAATGGTGATGGTAAGAATGGTCGACAGCCCGACCGCCAGGGCCAAGGCGCTGCGGCGCAGGCGGCCTTCGGGCAGCCAGCGAATCATCGCCCAGATCAGCAGGCGCTCCAGCAGGCGCCGGACAACCACCCAGATGAACAACGCGCCCAGCACCACGCTGATGAATTGCACACGGTTGTCCGGTGCCATCGCGTTGTTGAGTACCTGGCGCACGTCCACCAGAAGCCTGTTCAGGCGTCCCAGGTCGTCATCGGTCGGGCGAATCAGCGTGGACCAGAATGCCGAACTGAGCGGGCTAGCGGTGCGCGTGCTGATCTGTGAATCGAAGAGGCTGCGGCGCAGGTTGAATATCTGCGTAGCCAGATCCCGGGCTGACTGGCTTAGCTCATTGGTCTGCCGTTCATCATTGACCAGCGCGTTTTTCTGCGCGGTCAATGTCTTGCGCTGACTGGTCAGGCTTGGCGCTTCGTCCGGTTGCACCGGCCCGAGAATGTTGAGCTGATCATTCAGGTGTTCGATGTCGACAGCCTGCTGAGCAACCAGATTGTCGGCTTGTTTCTGGACCTGCAAAGCGGCCTGCCGCAGGCTTGAAAGCAGGTCATCGTTGGCGCTGCCCGTCACTTTCTGACGGATCTGATCGAGCTGTTGGTTCAGATCATCCAGGCTCGGGGCTTCCACGGCAGGTGCTGCGCTGCTGGCACTATCGGCTTGGGGGGCGGGGGCATTCTGGGCCAGGGCCGGCAAGGTCACGCACAGCAAAAGCAAGGCGAGCAACCCGGTACGAAAACGGTTCAGCGAAGCGTGCTGCATTCTTTTTCCTTCTTTCTCTGCGCGATGCGGCCTGGCGAGGCCTGTGGTTCGAGTCTGGGTCTTGTGTTTGAGCGGCATGCACTGGCCGCCCGAGATCAGCGGACAGAATATCAAGGTGCTCACGTTCGAGCGCTGTCAATGCTGGCCAAACCCATGCCTGAGGGCTGCATTTTCAGCACAATCCTGTCCGGTTGCTAGGCTTGCTGATCAGCCGAGCTAAATATTGCCTACCTAACAAATGTTAGGTAGGCGTTGACTCGGTGCAAAAGTACCGCTACGGTATGGCTACCTAACGATAGTTAGGTAGGTTTTTTACCCTACCTCACAGGCCCGACCATGACCTCCAAATTGCGACTTTTCACCTCTCCTTCGGCATTTCCGAATCCTCAACGCCTGCGTTTGTTCATCCACGAAAAAGGCATTGCCGATCAGTTCGAAGAAACCATTTATGACATGACGCCGGGTGGAGAGCAGCGTGGCTGGCGTCACCTGAACATGAACCCGTGGGGTGAAACACCGACTCTGGAACTGGCAGACGGCAGCTTCATTTCCGAGACGGCCGCTATCGCGCGTTACCTGGATCAGTCTTATCCGGGCCGCAAGATCATGGGCGAGGGCGCCCTGGAGCAGGGCCTCGATAACATGTGGGATAACCGCATCTGGGTGCATATCCTCTATCGGATCGTTACGGCCTTTCACGTGCTGCACACCGGCCTCGGCTTCAAGCTTGAACTGACCAAGAACGAAGCATGGGGCGAGCACTGCCGCAAAGAGGCGCTGAGCCATGCGGCATTGGTCAATCGTCATCTGTCCGATGGCCGCGAGTGGCTGCTGGGCGGCGATGCGCCAACGTTCGCGGATATCACGCTTGCAACCGCCATTGCCTTCTCCAAGTTCCCGGTCAACGCCACGCCACTGGATGAGCGTTTCGAGTTCCTGGATCTGTACTGGCAGCGCTGGCAGAAGCGTCCGGCTTTCCAGGCCGCTTATGCTGATCGCAGCAGTGGAATTCCTGAGCTGGACTCGCCGGCCGAATGATTGAGCGGTTGTACGCGCACCTTATCGCCGGGAACGTCAAGCAGGATGTTCCCGGCGATAGCCGTTGCAGCTTGGGAGAAACCGACGATGGCCCTTCAGCAGCGGATGACCGCTGCCATGCCCACACCGTCTTTCTACCTAACAAAAGGCAGGTTTTTGAATTAGCATGTGTCGGTTTCCAGAAACGCGTCCGAAGTACAAGGCACTACGATGACCATCAACGCCCGTGAGGCGATCCTGCTTGCTGCGAGAAACATTGCCCAGTCGCAGGGCTACAACGGCCTGAACTTTCGCGATCTGGCCGCCCAGGTCGGAATCAAGCCGGCCAGTATTTACTACCACTTCCCCAGCAAGGCTGATCTGGGTGTCGCGGTTGCCAGGCGATACTGGCAGGACGGTGCCGCTGCACTCGAGACGATCTCCGCAGAAACCCCCGATCCCGCCGAAGCGTTACAGCGTTTCCCGGAAATTTTCCGGCGTTCGCTGGAGGTTGAAAACCGCCTTTGCCTGGGCACTTTCGTCGGCGCTGAAACCGACAATCTGCCGCCGGAGATGACTGAGGAAATGCAGCTATTTGCCCAGGTCAACATTGCTTGGCTGAGCAAGCTTCTGGTGGCTGTGAAGGTTTGCGCGCCCTCGGACAGCGAGGTGCGGGCGCAGGCCATTTTTTCCGCTGTGGTGGGCGCTCAACTGGTTGCCAGAAGCAGGTCGGACATTTCCCTTTTTGACACGTTGATCGACACCTATCGTGCCTGCGGACCATTGCCGAGCCAAGTCAGTATGGAAAGGCGCTGATACGTCCAGACCATGGCATCTATACCGGCAAGCGAAACTGCTTGCGCAAGCTCTTATCGAACGCCCCGGCAGGTGCGAAGCGCCGTAGCAGGCTGATTTGTCGGGCGGTCTTGCCGGCGGCGTATCGATGCCGGGGACGAACATCGCTCGCCGCTTTCAGCACCACCGCTGCCACAACCTCGGGCAAGTCGGCTGTCGGCATGACATCGGCGAGCAGTGCACGGACACCGGCTCGCGCCTGATCGTACGCCTGCAACTGCGAGTCCGGCTCGATGCCATTTTGATCGAAGACGGTGCGTACGTAGGCCGGCTCAATGACCGAGACCCGGACGTTGAAGACACGAATTTCATGATCGAGCGATTCCGAATAGCCTTCCAGAGCATGTTTGACCGCCGAATAATGCGCCGAGTAGGGCGCCGGTATCAGCCCCAGAACCGAGCCGATATTGATAATGCGCCCCTGACCTCGTTGGCGCATCGACGGCAATACCGCGTTGGTCATGCGCATGACGCCAAACAGATTGACGTCGAACAGTGCCTGCACTTGCGGGATCGAGAACTCCTCGGCGCCGCCCAGCATACCGATGCCGGCATTATTGACCAGCAGGTCGATACGCCCGGTTTGCGCGAGGACAGCGGTAACGAGCGCGCGGACAGAATCGTCAGCCGTGACATCGCAGGTCAGCATGGAGACCTGTGCATCACTGTCACCGATTTTGCGGCTCGTGCCAAACACGGTATACCCGGCGCGCGCCAGCGCCTCGGCGGTGGCGCGACCGATGCCCGATGATGCACCCGTGACGATGGCGGTTCTTTTGGAAGAGGTGTTCATTCGATACTCCAATACTCGACAGGCGCGTGCCTGAGGGGTGGCTGGGCGGGGCTTTAATAAGCGCTTACTTGATCTTCACGACGACCTTGCCTTTGGCGCGGCCCTGACCCAGGTATTCAAGCCCTTCGCGGGCCTGTTCAAACGCAAAGACCCTGTCAATCACCGGTGTTATCTGGCCACGTTCAAGCAACCTGGCAATGTCGCCAAGTTGAGCGCCATCCGCGCGAACAAACAGAAACGAGTACGACACATTCTTCTTTCTGGCCAGACGCGTGATCCTGCGGCTCATCAACCCGAATAGGAAGGTGAAGAACGCATTCATCCGCCGAGCCTTGGCGAATGACGCATCCAGCGGACCGACCAGTGATACGATCCTGCCGCCGGGCTTGAGGATGCCGACAGCTCTTGCAAGGTCGTCTCCCCGGGTGGTGCCGAGCACCAGGTCAACGTCGTGCAGCACCTGTTCGAATGCCTGCTCTTGGTAATTCACGACTTCATCTGCGCCCAGGCTGCGAACCAGCGCCATATTTCCTGTGCTGGTGGTCGTGGCCACTCTGGCGCCCAGGTGTTTGGCCAGCTGGATGGCGAAGGTGCCGATACCTCCAGCCCCGGCCGGTATAAACACTTTCTGGCCCGATTGAAGAGAGGCGCGCTCCTTGAATGCCTGCCACGACGTAAGCCCGACCATCGGAATGGAGGCTGCCTGAACAAAGTCCAGATTGGCGGGCTTCCGGGCGGCAGCGTGTTCCGGTACGGAGGCGAACTCGGCTATTGCGCCCCCACCCAGCTCGAACAGGCTCGCGAATACCGCGTCGCCTGCCTTGAATCGAGTGACTGCGCTGCCCACCTGAATGACCACGCCCGCCAGATCGCTGCCCATGATGGCCGGTAGTTGCAGCTTCACCACAGTCTTGAAAGCACCCGTAGTGATCATGTTGTCGATCGGGTTCAACCCGGCCGCGTGAACTTCCACCAACAGTTCATCAGGTTTGATGGCCGGTATGGGAACGTGGGTAATCGCAATCTCCGGCGATTTGCCGTAGTTCTCGAATGTCAGTGCTTTCATGACGCTCTGATTCCAGTGTCGTCGAACAAGGATGGACGCCTGCCACGGCTTGATCCGCTTCAGGCTTGCGGGCGATAGCGCTCGGCCGCCCGGGCCTGTCGAATGTCCGACAACAGCCCTTGTCGCGCCTCATCCAGCGAGTCCCAACGACCCGCCACATGCAGCGGCGGAATGGTCACCTGTTCGCGGCGGTCGTAGCCCACCAGTGCCGCATCAACCAGTTCGTCGACGTCCATCACCTCTGCAATAGTGTTCAGATCGATCCCCGCGCGCTCCCAGATTTCGGTACGGGTGGCCGCCGGAAGCACCGCCTGGACGTATACGCCCTTGGGCGCCAGTTCCACGTTCATTCCCTGGGAAAGGAACAGCACGTAGGCCTTGGTCGCACCGTAGACCGACATGCCGAACTCTGGCGCAAGGCCCACCACCGATCCGAGGTTGACGATCGAGCCTGAGCCGGACTGCGCGAAACGCGGGGCCACGGCGGCCGCAAGGCGTGTCAGGGCGACGATATTGAGTGCGACAAGCTTGTCGATGGACTCGGCGTTCTGTTGAACGAACCCTCCGGATTGAGCAATGCCAGCGTTGTTGATCAGCACATCGATGCTGGTGTCCTCACGCAGACGGGTTTCCAGAGCCGTGAGGTCCGCAGATCGAGTCAAATCAGCCTGAATGACTTCAACGGCAACGCCGTTTTCTTCACGAAGGCGCGCTGCCAGGGCATCAAGACGTGCCTTGTCACGAGCGACTGTCACGAGATTGTGACCGCGACGGGCAAATCGTTCGGCATATACCGCGCCGATGCCGCTGGAGGCACCGGTAATGAGAACAGTGGATGGCGTTGTCATGGAGGATGTACTCGTAAAGTGCGTTGAGGAGGGCGCACTTATGATTACGATCGAAATCTAAAATGTCAACGCATTGATGTTGATCGACATCAAAAACGCTCGATGCCGATCGAGCTCAGTTTTCGGAAGGGGACGTGGAGAGCATCATCGGAAGACGTTCTGGCAAATTGCATGCACACCGTCGAAACCGCTTCTGCGCAAGCGTAGTCACGACGGCGGTTGTGTGTCGATCAGGTGGAGTCAGTACGCCTGTTTTCAGTCTGACGGCGTAAGCACGGAGCGTTTCACCAACTGGAATATCGACTCGGCAGAGGGAATAGGGAATTGATCCGCCTTTCTGTCGATTATCAGGGACGCGTAACCATGTGCGGTGCTCCAGGCGAGGAAGGTGCGCTGTTCAAGCAGTTCCGGCTCGGGCTCGCTACCGTATTTCGCTACCCAGGCGTTGTGTATCGACTGGCGGAGCACTTGCAGCGTACGTTCACCCGATTTAAGCAGCCTGGGTAACGTGCGGTTTACACCCGCGCCAAACATCAATCGGAAGTGCTCCGGGTAACTTTTGGCGAAACTTACATAACCAATGCCGCAACCCAGGAGGGTGTCGTCAAGTTCCTGTTGGACGGCAATGATGACGTCGGCCATGCGCTCATATCCATCGGCCACCACCTCTGCCAGCAGATTTTCCAGAGAGCCGAAATGGTGAGCGGGAGCGGCGTGAGAGACATTCGCCCGTCTGGCGCACTCGCGCAGTGACATCCCGCGCACTCCCGATTCACCCACGATATCCCAGGCGGCCTGACGCAGAACGGCAGGCAGATTGCCGTGGTGGTAGGTCCGCGGGGTGTCTGAAGTCGACATGTAAGGCTCCCTATCATGAAACAAAAGTTATATTCCCGTCGGCTCAGCCTATCTTGTCAGTGACAAGATAGGCTGTTCTAATGGTGCCAGATCATCTGACGGGGGTGGGGAATACCGATGAGCGACATCATCAAGAGGCTTCGACTATTGACGCTGCGCGGCACGTTCACGCTGATCAGCCGTATTCTACCGGGCATCACTGGAAGATATCTCGCTCGACGTTTTGTGACTCCGCAGGCGTCCGGACGTGCCAAGGCTGCTGAAATTCTGAGTACAGCGACGGATGTGCAAACCGGTAGCCTTGAGCTGGACGGCATCAGAATTGCCACCTATGTCTGGGGCGATCCCTCCAGCCAGCCGTATGTGCTGCTGGCCCACGGCTGGTCAAGTTACGCGATGCGGTTTATCGGATGGGTGCCGTTACTGCGCTCCATGGGCTACGCCGTGGTGGGGTTCGATCAGCCCGCGCACGGGTTGAGCGCGGGCAGCACCAGTCATATGACCCAGTTCGTGGCTGTGCAGCAGCACGTGGGACGCCATTTCGGAAAGCCTTCGGCGGTGATAGCGCATTCACTCGGCGCTTCATCGATTGTTTTCGCTCAGGAACAGTCGTGGCGCCCCGAGCGTTTTATCCTGATTGCGCCGCTCCTGGTACCTACGGACAGCGTATTTCAACAGTTCGATTCAGTCGGTGTTGCCCACAAAGTATTCAAACCTTTCGAGGCCGTCCTGCATTCGCTGACCGGTCGCCGCTTTGCAGACTACGACGCCAGTTCGCGACTGCCGCTGCTTGATCGTCCCGCCCTGATCATTCATGACCGCCGTGACCGCGAAACACCGTGGGAAAAGGGCGCTCGTTTTGCAGAACTATGGCCGGGGGCGCGTCTGTTTACCACTGAAGGGCTTGGCCACAATCGGTTGATTGATCATCCATCGGTGATAGACGAAGTGATGAAGTTTCTGAAACCGGATCATCGTTAACGGCATCCGCAACGGATGGCCTTTCCAACGATTCCACTCTAAAGCGTCTACACGCAGCTTCATGAAATCCGTATGTGCCAGTTGGACCTGGCTCGTTTAATTGCAAGATGAATAACGGAAGCCAGATGCGTTTCCGCTCATCACGAGCTGAGCTTCTTTTAAAAGTCCTGACGTAGCCGGACAGGCGGGTCAGCGTCTTCAGAAGCTGGAGGCCGCTATGGGTTTTAATAATTTTTCCGATGAATTGGCGGTGCTTGAAATCGTCCGCAGCGCCAACTTCGTTCGCCCTGGAAAGTTGACGTCTGGGCAAATTTATCTCGCGCTGATACGTCTTCAATCAGACGTTCCGGCGGCCGGGGATCTTATGGCCATGATTGATGAGCTGGTCAAAGAGGGTCTGCTGGTTTCAGCTGCTGTGCTGGAGCACGACATCTCGTTTCCCTATGTCCAGCACATTGTTCTTGGTGTTACCGAAACAGGTGCGGCCGTACTGGAAGACCTGCGTTTTCAGGCTGACCTTTTTTACATGTGTTCGACGGTGCCGTCCCAGCTACAGCGTCAGGAAAGAACTGACAGTCGCAACTGTCAGCCCAGGACTGACAAACCTCACTTGCCCTGCAGCTTATGCCGCGCATAAAGCACTGCTGTTCCGCCAGAGGCCGCACGGGCCTGTAGCTCGAACGTTTGTGGATAGCCTTTGATCAAATCGCTCAGTTTCTTGTAGCCATGGGTACGAGGATCGAACTCCGGCCGCAGTTTGGTGATGTTCGTGCCAATGGCGCCCAAGGGTGCCCAGCCGTCTTCATCAGCAATATCGTCCATTATCTTTGCAATGAAGCCCACAGGGGCTTTGGGTTTCTTGCTCGGCTCGGTTGCCACCGATTTCACGTTGCTCGGTGTTGCAGCTGCATCCGGCGTAGAGTCTCCGGTGGCCGGTACGGCGATCTCTTCACGAAGCAATTCGATGTAAATGAACTTGTCGCAGGCCGCCACGAAGGGTTTGGGGGTCTTTTCTTCGCCAAAGCCATAGACGGTCAGACCTTCCTCACGCAGGCGCGAGGCCAGGCGTGTGAAGTCACTGTCGCTGGACACCAGGCAGAACCCGTCGAAACGACGCGTGTAGAGCAAGTCCATCGCGTCGATGATCAATGAGCTGTCAGTCGCATTCTTGCCTTTGGTGTAGGCGAATTGCTGGATGGGCTGGATGGAGTAGTCGAGCAGAACTTTCTTCCAGCCGCCGAGCTGCGGGCCGGTCCAGTCACCATAGATGCGCTTGACGCTGGCCACGCCATATTTGGCGATCTCTTCGAAAAGACCTTCTACGATAGCTGCTGGCGCATTGTCGGCATCGATCAGCACCGCCAGGTGCTTTTGAGAACTGTTGGGGTTTTGGACGGCCATGGATCACCCTCGTACGAAAGCGTAACCATACCGCCAAAACGAGAGATTGGCGCTATTCCCCGATATTTATGCAAGGCAGGCCGCTGCCGAACGCTTCCCGGCAGCGGCCTTGGCACATCAGATCCTGAAACTGCCCACCAACTGCGTCAGTCGGGTGGACTGCTGTTCAAGGTCAGTGCACGCGCGCAGGGTCGCGTTCAGGTTCTCTACGCCTTGCTGGTTCAGCGTATTGATCTCGGTGATGTCCACGTTGATCGCTTCCACGACGGCGGTCTGCTCTTCGGTGGCGGCAGCGACCGACTGGTTCATGCCATCGATTTCGCCAATGCGTTCGGTCACGTGCTCAAGGCTTGCAACGGCCTTGTTGGCAATGCCGACCGTTTCAACGCTCTCGCGCTGGCTGTCGTTCATGATCGACACGGCTTCACGGGCACCGGATTGCAGTTGCTCGATCATCTCCTGCACCTGACTCGCCGATTCCTGCGTTCGGTGCGCCAGGCTGCGGACTTCGTCGGCAACCACGGCAAACCCTCTGCCGGCTTCACCCGCACGCGCGGCCTCGATGGCCGCATTGAGGGCCAGTAGATTGGTCTGCTGCGAGATGCCGGTAATCACGTCGAGGATCTGGCCGATGTTGGCTGTCTTGGTGTTCAGCGTTTCGATCTGCCCGCTTGCGCTGCTGATGCGCTTGGAAAGACGGTTCATGGCCTCGATGTTCTGCCCGACCACGTCCTGCCCGTCCGACGCCAGCGTTCGTGCATCGCTGGAGTGACCCGAGGCGCGCGCGGCATTCTGGGCGATCTCCTGCGTTGCGGCGCCCAGCTCATTGATGGCTGCGGCGACGCTGTTGGTGCGGTGGGACTGTTGATCGGAGTTGAGCATCGACGAGTTGGATGCATTGAGTACCCGCTGGGCAACTTCATTGAGCTGCACGGTGGAGGAGGCGACTTCACGCATCGAGTCATGGATTCGCTCTACAAAGAGGTTGAAACCATTGCCCAGATGCCCGAACTCGTCCTGGCTCTCGATGACCAGGCGCTTGGTCAGGTCACCTTCGCCGGCAGCGATATCGTGCATGGCGCGGCCCATCAGGTTCAGTGGGCGCAGCAGGACGCTCAGGAGCATGCCCAGCAGCAGGATGATCAGCACCACAGCAATCACAGTGGCCACGATGGCTGAGTTTCTGAACTCGCCCAGTGCCGCGTAGGCGATGTCTTTATCCATCGCTACGCCGACGAACCAGTTGACCGAGGGCAGGCCGTCCACGTGAGCGAAGGTCAGGATCTGGGTCTTGCCGGCATACTCGCTTTCACTGAGGTCTTGCGACAGCCTGGGCGTGTTCGCCGGGTAGACTTCGGCCAACGTCTTCATCACCATTGAGGTATCCGGATGGACCAGGATGCGGCCATTCGCATCGACCAGAAACGCGTATCCGTCGCCGTGCAGCCGCAGCGAACTGATCATCTTCACCAGGATTTCCAGGCTCAGGTCGCCGCCAATTACACCGGACACGCCAGACTCACCCTTGATCGGTGTGGCAAGGGTCACGACCAGGCCCTTGGTCACGGCGTCCAGATACGGCTCGGTCAGGATGGTTTTGCCGGCGCGAAGGGCATCGACATACCACGGTCGGGTTCTTGGATCGTAGTCGGCCGACATGTCATCAGGCGGCTGGGTGACGAAGGAGCCATCGCTTCTGCCCTGGTAAATGCTCATGAAGGTGGCGATCAGCGTGGGTTGCCCGAGTACCCGATTCTGCTCTTGCGGGGACTGAGGCGAAGACGCGTTTTCCGCCAGGTTCTCTACCAGGAGAATTCGCCCTGAAAGCCAGTTACGGATATTGCCGGCGGTACTTTCGCTCGTCTGGTTAAGGTTCTCCTTGAGCTGCGCGTGCAACGCATTGCGCTGCAGATAGTCGTTATAGAAGGTGAATAGCGTGAATGCGGCGATCACCACAAGGGACGCCGCCAAGAGAATTTTATGGCTGAATTTTAAAGATTTTCTCATGCCGATATGAGCCTTTAGAGGGGTATTGCGCAAGGGGTCATAGGTAGTGGGTGGAGCAAGGGTGGTTATCGGCGGGAATCGGTGTTTATGAATTTCATGTGTCATATAAATGACAAAAGGCCTGTTTTTTTCATCTTTAAGCCCCCCAATCAGGCTGGCAGCTTCAGATGGCAGGGTGATTCAGGTCGAGGTACCACTGGGCATAGGGCGTGTTTTTCACCTTGCGCCGATTGAAATCCTCGGTGCCATCGGTCCACCAGACTTCACCGCGCTCGCCCAGTGCAACTTTGGCCTTGTCGACACTGGCCCGAGCCGCCTTCAGGGCTGCGGGGTCTTCGGATGCCTTGGCGGCCTTGACTGCACGACGTGCAGCCATCAGCTCATCCACAAGGTGCTGGCGGACGTCGTCGCTCAAGGAGGGATTGGAGCACCGCCAGAGTTGCTCCTTGACCACAAAATACCGACCATCAGGCGTGGTCGGGTTCACCCTACGAATACCCGCGGGCGACCGCGTCAGCGCCGATCAGGCCTGTCACCCGCCCGGCCAGCGCGTCCAGCCCGAACGGCTTGGTCAGCACTTGCGTGCAAGGCCGCAGGTGGCAATCGTCCAGCACGGATGTCTTGGCGTAACCGGTGATGAACAGGGTCGGCAGGCCTGGTCGACAGTCACCGGCCGCATCGGCCATTTCCCGGCCATTCATGCCGCCTGGCAAGCCTATGTCACTGATCAGCAGGTCGATGCGTGCGTCCGACTGCAGGATCTGCAAGCCTGATTGTGCGTCTGCCGCCTCCAGGCAGTTGTAGCCCAGACCGCTGATGACTTCGGCGACGAGCATCCTCACCGAGGGTTCGTCGTCTACGACCAGAACGGTTTCGCCGGTGTGATGCGGCGGCTCTTCGATGACTTCCGGCTCAACGGCGCGGGGAGCGTTTTCAGGGGTGTGGCGTGGTAGGTGCATGACCACGCTGGTGCCCTGGCCTTCAACCGACTCGACGCGAATCTGCCCGCCGGATTGGCGCACAAAGCCATACACCATCGACAGCCCGAGACCGGTGCCGGCACCGATGGCCTTGGTGGTGAAGAACGGTTCAAAGGCTTTGGCGGCGATGTCCGGACTCATGCCGATGCCCGTGTCGGTCACGCGGATGCTCAGGTGCTCGCCGGCAGGAATGCCGTGATCCGGGTCGGTGCACTCTTCGAGGGATGCATTGGCGGTCTCGATGATAATGCGCCCGCCGTTGGGCATTGCGTCACGGGCGTTCAGGCACAGGTTAAGCAGCGAGCTTTCCAGTTGGGCATGATCGATCAGCGCGGGCCACAGGTCATTATGGGCGACGACCTTTATGTCTATCTCCGGGCCGACGGTGCGCGCGATCAACTCTTCCATGTCATGAATCAACCCGTTCACATCGGTGACTCTTGGCGACAGTGTCTGGCGTCTTGAGAACGCCAGCAGGCGGTGGGTCAGCGATGCGGCGCGGCGTACTGCGCCCTGGGCGACTGACACGTAACGGTCGACGTCACCGACGCGGCCCTGGGCCAGGCGTTTGGTGATCAGTTCCAGGCTACCGGAAATGCCGGCCAGCAAGTTGTTGAAATCATGGGCGATGCCCCCCGTCAGTTGTCCGACGGCATCCATCTTCTGCGAGTGACGCAGGGCGTCTTCGATCTGCTCGCGTTCGAAAACCGCTTGTTCGATGCGCTGTTCGAGTGTCTGGTTGAGTTCTCTGACCGCTTCTTCGGCTTTTTTTCTGGCGGTTACATCGATAGAGGAGCCGATCAGACCGATCACTTCACCGCTGGCATCGAGCAGCGGCGCTTTGGTCGAGAGCCATATCGCTGCAGAGCCGTCAGCCAGGTTTACCTGTTCTTCGATCTGTTCGCTGACATTGCTCTGCATGATCCGGCGGTCGGTTTCCATGAGCGTCCGCGCCTGTTCCTGATCATCCAGAAATTCCAGGTCCGTCTTGCCAATGAAAAACTCGGGCGGCTTGCCGATCAGGTCAGCGGTGCCACGATTGGCGACCAGCATTCGACCTTCGAGATCCTTGGCGTAGACAACGCCGGGAACGGCAGCCGTGAATATTCTCAGCAACTCGTTGAGGCGGTCGCGCTCGTATTCGGCAGTGCGACGGCCGTCTATATCAAGCAATACACCTGGACTGCGAATGGGTTTGCCACGACTGTCGCGTTCGATTCTTCCGCTGGCTTCGATCCAGCGATAAATACCGTCTTCATGGAGAACCCGGTATTCGCATCGATAGGTTTCGCTACTCTGCAGCGCTTCCTCGATTGACTTGTCGACTCTGGCCGAATCGTCAGGATGAATGGAGGCAATCACCAGTTCCAGTGGCAAACCTTTGGCGCACAGCTTCGGGCACAAGCCGAAGGTCCGGGCAAAACGCTCATCGCCGGTCAACTGATCGGCAATGATGTCCCACACCCAGGTACCGACAACCGCCCCTGACTCCAGGGCAAGTTGCAGCCGCTCGGCTGCTTCCTGCGCCGAGGGAACGGGTGGCTGGGGGGCGAATGGCCTGCCGCCAAAAACATCATTGCTCATCACTATCGACCCACTTGAACGCCTGGTTCACAAAGACTCAGTCATAGGGCAGCGCAGCGGCCTGAAAGTTGTACAAAATTTATTCTATTTTGTGCTTCAGGCCTCACAAAACGATGAGTGACACTCGATAATTCAATGATTCTGGAGTGAGTGATATTAAATTAATATCACTCGGGGCGTGCGCTATTTTCAGCGGAGCAGGCAGGGCGGCGCTTTCAGGTCATTCCGGGCTTGGCGAATCCTCTGAAAGCGCTGGTTTCATTCAGGTATTGGCGTCTTGCGACGTCTCAATGCTGGCCGACAGACGCAGGAAGGTTAGCAGCCTGTACGGGCGACCAGCGGGTCAACGCGTAAAACACTGCGCCGCCCAGGATACAACCGGTAAACCAGGCGAAGTTGGCAATCGGCTTGAACCACTCGACAAAGGTGAAGCACAGACCGACCAGTGCCGTGAGCAGCAATGCCTTGACCGCGATCCAGTTCACGCCGTTGGTGTACCAGTAGCGACCGCTTGGCGTGTCATCGAACAGGGCATCCTCATCGATCTGCTGCTTCTTGATCAGGTAGTAATCCACCAGCAGTATGCCGAACAGTGGGCCGATACAGGCCGCCAGCACGTCTAGGGTGTAGTGAATCACTTCAGGGTTGTTGAACAGGTTCCAGGGCGTAATGAAGATCGACGCTACCGCTGCGATCATGCCGCCTGCTCGCCAGCTGATGCGGCTGGGCGCCACGTTGGCGAAGTCGAAGGCGGGGGAAACGAAGTTGGCGACGATATTGATGCCTACCGTGGCGGTGACGAAGGTAAAGGCGCCGAGCAGCACGGCCGTGGTGTTGTCGATGCGCGCGACGGTCGCGATCGGGTCGTGGATCATCTCACCGAAAATCGGCAACGTGCCCGAGACGATCACCACTGTTACCAGTGAAAACGCCAGAAAATTCACCGGTAAGCCCCAGAAATTGCCGCGGCGTACGTCGGCCATGCTGCGGCAATAGCGGCTGAAATCACCGAAGTTCAGCGTCGGCCCGGAGAAATACGAGACCACCAGCGCAATGGCCATGACCACCTGGCCGAACGCTGCCCAGCCGGACAACTCCTTTTCAGCCAGGGTAAAACTGATGTTGTCCCAGCCGGCGCGCCAGACAATCCAGCCTGCCAGCGCGAACATCACCGCGTAAACGGCAGGACCGGCCCAGTCGATGAAACGTCTGATCGACTCCATACCCGTCCAGAACACCGCGGCTTGCACCACCCACAACGCCAGAAAGCCGAACCAGCCGAGCCAGGACAGTCCGAGAAATGTCACGCTTTGATAGACGGCCAGTTCCGGGAAGAAACGCAGCACCACGATCACCAGGGCGCTGGACGCCAGGTAGGTTTGAATGCCGTACCACGCCACCGCGATCAGCCCGCGAATGATGGCGGGAATGTTGGCACCGAACACGCCGAAAGCCAGGCGGCAGATGACCGGGTAGGGCACGGCGGCTTGCTGACTGGGTTTGGCGACCAGGTTGGCAATCACCTGAATGATGCAGATCCCCACCAGTAGCGCGATCAGCACCTGCCAGCTGGCCAGGCCCAGGGCGAACAGACTGGCGGCGAAAACGTAGCCGCCGACGCTGTGCACATCGCTCATCCAGAACGCCAGAATGTTGTACCAGGTCCACTTCTGCGGCACCGGCCCCAGATCGTGGTTGTGCAGGCGCGGGCTGTACCCGGCTGGGCGTTGATCTGTCATTGCGTGACTCCCTCGGTGTTTCGTGACGGGATCGGAGTACGATCGATGATTTTTTTGTATACGATCGTGTACGCAAAACATGTGCCATACGATTTCTCGTTGGTAGGGAATGGCTGCGAGTCTTGTTATAGGGCGTTTTTACTGAGACTGACGGGTAAATCGGGCAAGTCCGAGCAGTGATTTGAAGTGCACGTAAACAGGGCGCTTTTGCTCATTTACGGTGCGATTTATTCGTTTTCAGTTGAGTAGCTATCTGGCCAGTTATTCAAATCGCGCTACTCATCATGTTCCGTATCAGGCACTATTCTTGTATACGATCTGTAATGCCAATGTGATGTGAAGCCATGATCCGACCTGACAGTGCCCCGTTGTTTCTCACGCCTTCTGCCGATGAAAAGGGCCGTGATGAACAGATTTACCAGCATGTCCTGGAAGCCATCGTCGAACACCGGCTCGCTCCGGGAACGCGCTTGCCCGAGGACGCACTGGCCGACGTATTCGAGATCAGCCGCACCGGCATTCGCAAGGTCTTGCAGCGTCTGGCGCTGGAACGGCTGGTGACCCTGCGCCCCAAGCGCGGCGCGGAGGTCGCGCAACCGTCGGCTCAGGAAGCACAGGATGTATTGGGTGCCAGGCAACTGATCGAGCCCGCGCTGATGGCCGAGATCGCCACGCGAGTCGGCGGCCGGCGTCTGGATGCACTGCGTGCGCTTTGCGATCAGGAGCATGAGGCGCAACACGCCGGGCGCCACAGCGAAGCGATTCAACTGTCGGCGCGCTTTCATGTGCAGTTGAGCGCGCTGGCGGGCAATCAGGTGTTGACCGAACAGGTCGCGCAGCTCACCACGCGATCCTCGTTGATTGTTGCGGTGTACGGTTCGCGACGCAGTGTCGGGTGTGATTGTGGCCAGCATGTCGACTTGCTGGCCTTGCTCGAAAGCGGGCAGGGCGAACAGGCGCGCGAATGGATGGCCGAGCATTTGCGCCGCATCCGCGCCAGCCTGAATGTGGATGCGCCGCTCAGCGAGACAGTGGATTTTCATAGCATTTTCAAACGGCGCTGAAGGAGTTCCGGTGCGTATTCAAGTGATCAACCCCAATACCAGCGAAGCCATGACCCACAAGATCGGTCTGGCCGCGCAAGCCGTGGCGCGCCCCGGCACGCAGATCATAGCCTGCAGTCCGGCGGATGGCCCGGTGTCCATCGAAGGTCATTTCGATGAGGCGATAGCGACGCTGGGCGTGCTGGAAGAAGTGCGCAAGGGACGCGAGCAACAGGTCGACGCGCACATCATCGCCTGTTTCGGCGACCCCGGCCTGCTGGCGGCACGCGAGTCCGCCAGCGCCCCGGTGATCGGCATCGCCGAAGCGGCCTTTCATATGGCCAGCCTGATTTCCACCCGTTTCGCTGTGGTCACGACGCTGACCCGCACGCGGATCATCGCCGAGCACTTGCTGCAGCGTTATGGCTTCAGTGAGTTATGCACATCGGTGCGCTGTATCGATCTGCCGGTGCTGGCGCTGGAGGAAAGCGGGCCGGAGCTCATCGAATGCATGGCCGAACAGGCCCGTCGCGCCCGTGACGAAGAAGGGGCAGGAGCCATTGTGCTCGGTTGCGGCGGGATGGCGGATCTGGGCAGGCAACTGAGCGAAGCGATAGGCCTGCCGGTCATCGACGGCGTGGCTGCGGCGGTGAAACTGGCCGAATCGCTGGTGGATCTGGGCCTGACCACCAGCAAACACGGCGACCTGGCCGACCCCATTGGCAAACCGTTCAAAGGCCGGTTTGCCTACCTCAGCCGGTGATGGCGTTTGCCCGCAGGGCGTAGGAGCGAACGTGTTCGCGAAGGGGGCGGCATGAATGATGAACATACATCGTCTGAAATACCGTTCGCGAACGAGTTCGCTCCTACGGCCCACGGCCAGAGTCAAAAGCGAACGTGCGCATAACAATGAGCGCTCTGCGTGGTAGTGACATTTTCAAGCTTCTGCCCGCAGGGCGTAGGAGCGAACGTGTTCGCGAAAGGGGCGGCATGAACGATGAACATACATCGTCTGAAATACCGTTCGCGAACGAGTTCGCTCCTACGGCCTACGGCCAGAGTCAAAAGCGAACTTGCGCATAACAATGAGCGCTCTAAGTGGTAGTGACATTTTCAAGCTTCTGCCCGCAGGGCGTAGGAGCGAACTTGTTCGCGAAAGGGGCGGCATGAACGATGAACATACATCGTCTGAAATACCGTTCGCGAATACGTTCGCTCCTACGGCCCTAGGCCAGAATCAAAAGCGAGCTTGTACCTTACATAGCAGGCACGCCATCCCCGACCAGGGCTTCAGTCGTGTCGTCCGGCACCACAATGGTGTTGTTGCCAGGCGTCAGGATGACCTTGCGGCAATCCTCTTCCTTCTTGTCGAACAGCTTGTAGCCCTTCGCGGCATCTTCCAGTGACATCCGGTGTGTGATGATGGCTTCGGGTTCCAGGCGGCCGGCCTCGATGTGTTCCAGCAATTCAGGCATGAAGCGATGCACGTGGGTCTGGCCCATTTTGAAGGTCAGGCCCTTGTCGAACGCATCGCCGAACATGAAGCCATGGATGAACCCGGCATATACCCCCGGCACACTGACCACGCCGCCGCGTCGTACTGCTGCGATGCACTGACGCAATGCCTTGCCGCTGCTGCCTTCCAGCTTCAGCGTGGCGAGAATGGTTTCCGTGGTGCTGCCCTTGGCCTCGAAACCCACCGCGTCGATTACGCCATCCACCCCGCGCATGCCGGCGGTCTGGCGAATGATCGTGTCAGCCGGATCATCGTCTTCATCGAAATTGATCGGGATCACGCCATATGTTTTCTGCGCATAGGCCAGACGATACGGATGGTGATCGACCATGAAGATCTTTTCCGCACCGAGCATTTTTGCGCACGCCGCGCTCATCAGGCCGACCGGGCCAGCGCCGTAAATGGCAACGGTCGAACCCTGGCCAATCCCGGCGTTGAGTACAGCCTGCCAAGCGGTGGGGAGAATGTCGGAGAGGAACAGAACCTTCTCGTCAGCCAGCGTGCCCGGCACCTTGAACGGACCAACGTTGGCCTTGGGCACTCGCACGTATTCAGCCTGGCCGCCCGGAACGCCGCCATACAGATGGCTGAAGCCGAACAGCGCCGCCCCTGGTGGAATCGACTTTTTGTTGATAATCGCGCCACGTCCGGTGTTGGTGGTTTCGCAGGCCGCGAACTGGTCGAGGTTGCAGAAAAAGCAGCTGCCGCAGGCGATGACGAACGGGATCACCACGCGATCGCCTTTGGCCACAGCCGTGACGGCCGAGCCGGTTTCTTCCACGACGCCCATGAACTCGTGACCGAAAATGTCGCCGTGTTCAACCGTAGGGATTTTGCCGCGATACAAATGCAGGTCGGAACCGCAGATAGCGGTCGCCGTTACGCGCAGAATGATGTCATCCGCTTGCTCGATCACAGGGTCCGGCACTGTATCGACCTTCACACTGTTCGCGCCGTGGTAAGTCAAAGCTCTCATGATTAATCCTCGATGGCAGCAGAAGTTCTGATCCGTACTGAAGATGAACTGTGAGGATTTTGTTGGTTCAGCGCGATTGGTCGATGCGGGACTAACGGTAGGTCAATTGCGAAACGCCGTCATGTCCTGCAACAGCATGCCCATCAGGCGGTTGGCACCGACGCTGAGCTGTCGACCCAGACGGCTGATCAAATGCGTCTGCGGGCTGCTGAACACCTCATGCTGCAAGGGCAGGGCGCGCAGTTTTCCGGCCTTTATCTCTTCTTCCACAACGAAGGTCGGCAACAGCGTGACGCCACCCTGCATGGCGAAATGCTTGAGCATGGCGAAGGTACTGCAGGTCAGGGTCGGTTGCACTGTGACACCTAGCTGATGTTCGGCCTGCAGAAGAATCTGACGGATGCCGTAAGACACCGCAGGCAGCGCGACACGGTAGTGTTCCAGTGCCCGCAGCTCTATCGGAGCCTGCTCTTGCGTCAGTGGATGATCGGGGGCGGTGATCACGCACACTGGCTTACGCTGATGGGCGTGAGAGCGGATTTTCGGATCGGCAGCGGGGTTGAAGACCAGGCCGATATGCGCTTCGTCCTCCACCACCTGGCGAATTACCTCGTTGCTGCCGCAGACGTTCACGAGCAGTTCAATGCGCGGGTACAGCTCGGAAAACCGGGCCAGTGGCTGGGCGAGGCTTTCAAGAAAACCTTCTCCGGACACCAGTGTCACCGAGCCGCTGTGCAGGCCCTTCAGCGCCTGGATCGAGTCCAGCAAGACCTCCTGCTGCGTCAGACGCTGGCGGTAATACGCCAGCACCTTGTCGCCTGCTTCGGTAGGTTTGACCCCTCGGCGATGGCGCTCGAGCAATGGCGAGCCGAGTTCCTGTTCCAGTTGCGCGATCTGGCGGCTGACTGCCGAAGGCGCGACGTTGAGGAAGTCGGCGGCAGCCCTGACGCTGCCCAGCCGCACGGCTTCGAAGAAATACAGGATGCGTCGATCTTGCACCAGGCTCATAAGGCTCCTGTAGAGGCTCTGTGTTGCGCTAAAGGCAACATAAATTCGATTTGAGGATTATTGCTGAGAGGTGAGAGCGCTGTCCATACTCGGATCATCAGCACATTGCTCGCCGACAAGGCTCGCAGCGTCGTTCTCGAATTCGTACAAAACCTTTGACCGGGATGCAGACATGACTTTGAAAGCAGGTGTGATCGGATTGGGCAACATGGGCGGCGGCATGGCTGCCACGCTGGCGGGCAAGGGCTTTGATGTCAGCGGCTTCGACCTGTCGCAGGCTGCGCTGGCCCAGGCTGAAAGCAAAGGCGTCAAGCCGGTTGCCGACCGCAAACAACTGATTCAAGGCGTGGATATTCTGATCCTGTCGCTGCCCAAGGCCGAGCATGTGGAGTCGGTGTGCCTTGGTGCGGGCGGTATCAGCGAGTTCGGTCGCAAGGGCTTGATCGTGGTCGATACCACCACATCAACACCGGAAATGAGCCGTAAGGTCGCCGCCGAACTGGCCAAAACCGGCATTGCCTTTATCGATGCACCTGTCTCGGGCGGCCCGAAAGGCGCAGCTACCCGCACCATGTCGATGGTCATCGGCGCTGAAGATGCCGATCTTGCGCGCGCCATGCCGATTTTGGAAGGAATGAGCGGCACACGCGTGCACGTCGGCCAGTGCGGCGCAGGCAATGTGGCCAAGATCGCCAACAACATGCTCGCCGCCTGCCACCTGATCAGCACTGCCGAAGCCGTGGCGATGGCCGCGCGTGCAGGTGTCGATCCGGAAAAACTTCTGCAGGGCCTGAATGCCGGCTCGGGACGCAGTGGTGCCACGCAAGTGATGTTCCCGACCTGGGTACTCAACAAGGCCTATGACTCGGGTTTCACCATGGGCCTGATGCGCAAGGACGTCGGCCTGGCCAGCGATCTGGCGGACAGCCTCGACATGGACCTGCCGCTGTCGCGCGTCGTCGCGCAATTGTGGCAGGCCAGCAGCGAAACCCTGGCGGACAACGAAGACTTCTGCGCCATCGTGCAACGCACCGATGGCAAACTTTACGCTCATGGAGAATAAGCGATGAGCACTGCAAAAATTCTTGAACTGATGCGTCCTTACTGGGGCGATCGCAGTGTCATTGCCAGCTACGTCGGCGGCCAGTTCATTGAAGGCCATGGCGCGCCGGTTGAAGTGCGCAATGCCCATGACGACAGCCTGTTGCTGAGCTTTCCGGACGCTGACGAGTCGTTGGTCGACATCGCCGACAAGGCGGCCAAGGCTGCGCAGCAGCAATGGTGGGCGCTGACCGCTCAGGCGCGGGGTCGCGCGATGTATCAGGTGGGCAATCTGATTCGCGAAGAGCTGGAAAACCTCGCGCAGATCGAATCCCTGACCGCCAACAAGCCGATCCGTGACGCCCGCGTTGAAGTGCTCAAAGTGGCCGAGATGTTCGAGTATTACGCCGGCTGGGCAGACAAGCTGCATGGCGAAATCATCCCGGTACCAACCACCCACCTCAACTACGTAACCTACGAACCGCTGGGCACTGTGTTGCAGATCACCCCGTGGAACGCACCGATCTTCACCTGCGGCTGGCAGATCGCCCCGGCGATTGCGGCGGGTAACGCAGTCATCCTCAAACCGTCGGAACTGACCCCGCTCAGCTCGCTGATGGTAGGTGTGCTGATTGAACGTGCTGGCGTACCGAAAGGGCTGGTCAACGTGATTGCCGGTTTTGGCCACTCCATCGGCCAGGCGTTCATTGCCAGGGCCGACATTCGCAAAGTGGTGTTCGTCGGCTCGCCAGCGACCGGTCGCCATATCGCCGTGGCTGCGGCGCAGCGCTGTATCCCTGCGGTGCTGGAGCTGGGTGGCAAGTCAGCCAACATCGTGTTCGACGATGCTGATCTGGAAGTGGCCTTGCGTGGCGCTCAGGCGGCGATTTTCTCCGGTGCCGGGCAAAGTTGTGTCTCCGGCTCACGGCTGTTGGTGCAGGAATCGATTTTCGAGAAGTTCACCAAAGCGCTGGCGGTGGCGGCGACTCAGTTCAAGGTCGGCGACCCCGGCGACCCGGACACCCAGATTGGCCCGATCAACAATGCCAAGCAGTACAACCACGTGAAGAGCATGGTCGAGCGTGCATTGAAAGACGGCGCAAGGCTGGTTGGCGAGCAGGCCGATCCGATCCCGAACAAGCCGGGTTATTACGTCAACCCGACGGTGCTGGCGGGCACCAACGAGCTGTATTGTGCGCAGGAAGAAATCTTCGGCCCGGTGGTGGTAGCGATTCCGTTCAAGGATGAAGAAGACGCGATCCGTATCGCCAACGACAGCCGTTTCGGTCTGGCCGGTGGCGTATGGACCCGTGATGTCGGGCGCGCCCATCGCGTTGCCAGACAGGTGCGTGCCGGGACGTTCTGGGTCAACGGCTACAAGACGATTCACGTCAGCTCGCCGTTTGGCGGCTATGGTGAGAGTGGTTATGGCCGTTCTTCCGGTCTGGATGCACTGCGCGAGTACAGCGAAGTGAAAAGCGTCTGGGTCGAAACCGCCGCCAAGCCTGCCGCCAGTTTTGGCTACGGCGCGAGTCTGGAGTAAGTACATGCCCATTTCAAAGACACTGATCGACGAAGCAACGGTCTGGCGCCGCACGATCCACGCTGCGCCGGAGTTGGGGTTTCAGGAGCTGAAAACCTCGGACAAGGTGGCTGATCTGCTGAGTAGCTTCGGCATTCAGGTGCACCGCGGCCTGGGCGGCACTGGCGTGGTCGGCACCCTGCGCAATGGCGACGGCCCGACCATCGGCATTCGCGCCGACATGGACGCCCTGCCGATTCAGGAGCTGGGCGACAGCGTGCACAAGTCGGCCTATAAGGGGTGCATGCACGCCTGCGGTCACGATGGCCACACCGCGATCCTGCTGGCCACCGCAAGGCATCTGGCCGAGACTCGGCGCTTTCGCGGCACGGTGCATTTCGTCTTCCAGCCTGCCGAAGAGAACCTCGGCGGCGCACAGCGAATGATCGAAGACGGACTGTTCGAACGCTTTCCGATGGAAGCCATTTACGGCCTGCACAACTGGCCGGGCGTGCCTGCGGGCAAGGTGGTGATCAATCCGGGGCCAATGATGGCGTCGCTCGATACCTTTGAAATCACCCTGACCGGCAAAGGCAGCCACGCGGCCATGCCGGACAAAGGCAATGATCCGATCGTGGCCGCGGCCGAGCTGGTGCTGGGGCTGCAAACCATTGTCTCCCGACGCCTGTCGCCGCTCGATTCGGCGGTGGTCAGCATCACTCAGTTCAATGCTGGCGAGGCGATCAACGTGATCCCGGAAACCGCCACGTTGCGTGGCACGGTGCGTTGTCTGCAAACGCCGGTGCGCGAGAAGGTTCAGCAACTGATCGGCGAGTTCGTCGAGCGTTTGCCGACGGCCTTCGGGGTGCGTGGCGAACTGGTCTACAACGTCGGCTACCCGGTGACCGAAAACCACGTCGAAGCGGCTGCCACGATCCGTCGTGCAGCAGTCGCCGCAGTCGGCGAGGCCAACGTGCAGTGGGGCTGCAACCCGTCGATGGCCTCTGAAGACTTCGCCTTCATGCTGCATGCCTGCCCGGGGGCGTACATCTGGATGGGCGTCGATGGCGAGAAGCCGTCAGCTGCGTTGCATAACCCGTATTACGACTTCAACGATCAGGTGATCGAACCTGGCGTTGCGGTCTGGACCTTGCTGGTGGAGCAGTGTTTGCCGCTGAGTTGAATGGCTCGCATACATATACCGTAGGAGTGAGCGGACTCCTTCAAGGTGCCGCGAGCAATTCCACTGCAATGCCGGATATGTCCGGCAGGCAGGTCAGCAGGTGGTCGCGCAGTTCCAGTACTCGCTGGCGCTTGAAGCTGTCTTGCAGCCAGACCAGGTAATAGGCATCCCCGGTGCCAACCGCCGAGTTGAACGGCAGAAAAACCTGGCCTTCGTTCAAGTCATCAGCGACCAGAAACAGATCGCCAATCGACACACCGTGCCCTCTGACCGCAGCGGTAATGCCCTGATCAAGCGTGTCGAACACCTTGCCTTTGCTCAACGTCACCTGACCGGAGAGGTCCATCCGGTTAAGCCAGCGCCGCCAGTCGCGGCGGTCGCTGGACGGATGGATAAGTTCAGCGGCCTGCAGCCTCTCTGTTCCCCACGGCTGGTCGCCTAAAGTGTCTGCCGAGCAGATCGGAATCAGCCACTCATCGAACAGCTTGCAGGTTTCCACCTCGGCACCAAAGTTGCCATTGCCCAGCAGAATCGCGCAGTCGAAAGGCTCCGAATAGAAATCCACGCTATCAAAATCCATCCACACGCTGGAGAGCTGCACCGGCAGGGCGGGTGCAGGCTTTTTAAAGGACTCCAGCGCATGCAGCAGCCAGCGCATGGTCAGGGTGGACGGTGATTTGAGGCGCAGATTCGCGCCCTGACCCCGGAAGGGCTGGCAAGCGTCCTCGATAATCCGGAAGCCAATCTTGAGCTGGCTGGACAGCCGCCGGCCCTCGTCACTGAGCGAAAGCCGCGGGCCATTGCGCTCGAACAATCGACAGCCAAGGGTTTCTTCCAGGGTACGAATATGACGGCTGATGGCACTCTGGGTAAGAGATAGCTCCTGCGCAGCACGCGTAAATGAGCATGATCGGGCCGCTACTTCAAAGGCTCTTAGCGCGTAAAGAGGCGGTATACGTTCAGTCATGTGATAACTAACCATGATTATTTTTCATAGTAGGTTACACCTTTTTCCATTTTTCCGCGCACGCGTCTCCGGTCAGAATCGCTGGCTCGTCCACTGTCGTAAAAATCAAACAATAAGGCGGTGTTCTTATCTGCTGCGTGCGTGAGGGAATATGCTGCCCAAGTCCGAAAAGCTGTTGCGCCAATCTGTTGTAAGACATTTGCTGGAAAGTGACACCGCCCTGGAAATGGGCTGGCGGGTTCAGGCTTACAGGCAGTTCGAGCAGGTGCTGAGTGACAAGGGCTTCCCTTGTCTGTTTGGACGCCGTGCCAACAAGTCCGGAAGTTGTCTACTGCTGTTCATCCCCTGTGAGAATGAGCGACAAGCGCTTCGTGACGGCATGGAAGCGTACGTGAAGTTCGTTAATGACACGCCACTTGAAGATCGCCTGTTCAACCCGTTGATTGTCATTTTCGAGAAAACCGATTTCAACAGCCTGGCCGAAGAACAGGCCTATGCCTGGGCCACCCTGCAACATTTACATGACGGTGACCGATCGCCCTGGCCGGCCAACGCCTGCACAGACCCTGAAGTGTTCGAGTGGACCTATCACTTCGCCGGACTGCCGATGTTCATCAACATGAGCTTTCCCCGTCACACCGCGATGAAAAGCCGTTCGCTGGGTGGGCACATTGTGTTTGTGGTCAACCCTCGGGAGAACTTTGACGAGGTGGCAAGCGCCGAGACAGAAAGTGGTCGCAAGGTCAGGGAAAAGATTCGTCAGCGAATCGCCGATTACAACAACGGAGTGGTGCCCGACACGCTGGGCTTTTTCGGCGATCGTAGCAGCCTGGAATGGAAGCAATACCAACTGTATGAAGAAGGCGGGCTTTCACTGTCCCGTTGTCCTCTGCACATCAAAGTCGACAAGACTGACCATTTGAACGAGCGTTGAGTACCCATGGATATATCGTTGCTGCTGATCTACATGTTCAGCGTGTTCATGCTGATCATCACCCCCGGTCCGGTGGTGGCACTGATCGTCAACACCAGCCTGGCGTGCGGGCCGAAACGCGCGATGTTGACGGCGCTGGGCACCAACTGGGCTTCGCTGGTGCTGGTGATGGTCGCAGCATTGATTCTGACGGGCACGCTGTCGGTGAGCGTGAGCATGCTCAACTGGATCAGCCTGGTCGGCTGTTTCTTCATCGCTTACCTGTCGGTGCAGGCGCTGGAACAGGCGTTGCGTTACGCCCCGTCGCGGCCTGAAACAGCGCCAGCGCCGTTACCTGCGCGTAGCAGGCACAGCGGGCTGGTGACCGGTTTTCTGGTCGGAATTTCCAATCCGAAGGACATCATCTTTTTCGTCTCGTTTTTCCCGCAGTTCATTCACGTCACCGAATCGTTCAAGGGCAGCATCGCCTTGTTGTCGTTGCTGTGGATCATCATTGATCTGTCGATCCTGTTCGCCTATATCTTCCTGATGCGCCAGAAACTGGCCTTGAAGTACAAGCGCAAGATCGAAGTCGCCTCCAGCGTGACCTTGCTGCTGATCGCGCTGGGCGGGATATTCTATTCGGGCTCGACACTGTTGAATCAGTAAACGCCTGCGCCGATCAGCACTCGATCAGATTGACTGCCAGCCCGCCGCGTGAAGTTTCCTTGTATTTGTCGTGCATATCCGCGCCGGTATCGCGCATGGTGCGGATGGCGTGGTCCAGCGAGATGAAGTGCTCGCCGTCGCCGCGCAGGGCCATTTGTGCGGCGTTGATTGCTTTCACGGCAGCAATCGCGTTGCGCTCGATGCAAGGGATCTGCACCAGCCCGCCGACCGGGTCGCAGGTCAGTCCCAAGTTGTGTTCCAGACCAATTTCCGCCGCGTTTTCCACCTGTTCTGGCGTGGCACCGAGAATTTCCGCCAGGCCAGCGGCGGCCATTGCGCAGGCCGAACCTACTTCGCCCTGACAACCCACTTCGGCACCGGAAATGGACGCGTTCTTCTTGCACAGAATGCCGACCGCCGCTGCGCTCAGGAAAAAGCGCACCACGTCGTCATCATTGGCTGTGGGCTTGAATTTCATGAAGTAATGCAGCACGGCGGGCACGATGCCAGCTGCGCCGTTGGTGGGTGCAGTCACCATGCGCCCTCCCGCGGCGTTTTCCTCGTTGACCGCCAGGGCGAACAGGTTGACCCACTCCATGGCGCTCAGGGTCGAGCCGATCACGTTCGGGTTATCGAGGTTCTGCAAGCTCTGATGCAGGCGGTAGGCGCGGCGGCGCACGTTCAACCCGCCGGGCAGGATGCCGGTTTCAAGCAGGCCCTTGTCGACGCAGGCGCGCATCGCGGCCCAGATGACCATGATTTTCTCGCGAATTTCTTCCTCGCTGCGCCAGACCTTCTCGTTGGCCATCATCAGTTCGGAAATGCTCATGCCGTGGGTCTTGCACAGCTTCAGCAGCTGCGCGCCACTGAAAAAGTCGTAGGGCAGAACGGTGGTGTCGTTGTCCAGCACGCCGCTGGCAGCCTGTTCGGCGTTGATTACAAAGCCGCCGCCCACCGAATAGTAGGTCTGCTCGTAAACTTCACCGGTCTTGCCGTAGGCGCACAGGGTCATTCCGTTGGGGTGGTACGGCAGGTTTTCATTGAGCAGGCACATGTCCCGCTCCCAGACGAAGGTGATGGCCTGCTCGCCCGCCAGCATCAGCTGGTTATCGGCACGCAGCGCGTCGATGCGCTGGTTGACCTGGCTGGGGTCGATCTGGTCCGGCCATTCGCCCATCAAGCCCATGACTGTTGCGCGATCGCTGCCGTGACCGATGCCGGTGGCCGACAGAGAACCGTACAATCGCACCTCGATCCGTTCTACGCTGTGCAACCGGTCCTGGTTGCGCAGCTCGGTCACGAACAGAGCCCCGGCGCGCATTGGCCCGACGGTATGGGAACTGGACGGCCCGATGCCGATTTTGAACATGTCGAAGACGCTGATAGCCATCACGAAGGTCCTTCAGGTGAGATGATGCACGGGAATTTGGTATTCCCCTTTTTCTGTTACTCATCTTTGGCTTCGGCTGTCGAAACGACAAACGATTGTTGCTATGCAACGCTTTAGCGGAACTCTTCAATGAGCAGAATCTTCAACGCACAGATGCACGCCTGGTTACAGGTGTTCGCCTGCGCAGCCCGACATCTCTCCTTCACCCGGTGTGCCGAAGAGCTGCACGTCACCCCCGGCGCGATCAGCCAGCAGATGCGCCAGCTTGAAGAGCGCTTGGGCTTTGCGCTGTTTCACCGGGTCGGGCGCGGGCTGGAGCTGACCGCCGAAGGCCAGCGACTGGCGGTGGTCGCCAACGAGGTGCAGAGCCGTATCAGCGAAGAGCTGCGTCTGCTGTATTCCGGACGCATCGGCGGGGTGTTCAAGTTGCGCTGCATCCCCTCATTCCTCAGCAAATGGCTGATGCCGCGGCTGCCACGCTTGCAGGAAGCATTTCCGGACATCCAGTTGCGGATCATTGCCGAAGACAGCAGCGGGTCGTTGCGCGATGACGATTTCGATCTGGCCATCGACCTGAACGATGGCAGCTATCCGGGGCTGTCGACCACCCCGTTGCTGGAAGAAGAGCTGTTTGCGGTTTGTTCGCCAAGCCTGCTGGTGGGCAAGCCGCCACTCGATACACCCAGCCAACTGGTGCACTTTCCGTTGCTGCATGACATCACTGCCTGGCGTGGCAGCTATGAATACGCTGAGTGGGAGTTTTATCTGACCGCCATCGGCGCTGATGGCATCGACGTGCGCCGTGGTCACACCTTCAACCGCAACCACCTGACCATCGACGCCGCGCGCATGGGCATGGGCGTGGCCATTGCCCGCAAGGCGCTGATTACCGACGAACTGGAACAAGGCTTGCTGATCGTGCCGTTTGGACATCCGATCAAGGCCAGGAAGAAATACGTCCTGGCCTATCGTGAGGGCGCGCTCTCTACTCCGGCGCGCCGAGCGGTGCATGACTGGCTGGTGAGCGAAGCGGTGATCTAGTCCGCTCCGGAATCAATGAAACATCTCGGCAATCAGCACGGCGCCGATGAAGGTGCCGAAGTTGGCCAGGAACGATACCAGCACAATTCGCCAGCCCAGACGGCGGAAGGCTGGCAGGTCCTTGGCAATCGACAGGCCGGCAAAGGTCAGCATCGGGGTAATGACCGCCAGCATGTTTATCGAACTGGTCATCCGGGCAATCTCGGCTGCCCAGGGGCAGGCCGGTGAGGTCAGGAACATCGCCACCAGCGACACCATGCACACCGCCGGGATCTTGCGACGGATCAGGTTGCACAGCGCTTCGCCGACGAAGGCACAGAAAATCATGATGCCCATGCCAGTGAATGCATCGGCCGACAGCGTCTTGTAGCCGACATAATTGGCAATCAGCGCCAGTGCACCGGCGGCCAGCCAGGCACTGATCTTGCCCGCCCAGCCCAGTTCCGGAACCTCCAGCGAAACATCGCTGTGGCGCAGGCCTTCATCAGTCATGGACGCCTTGGTGGTGCGACCGATCAGCGGCTCCAGCACCCGATAGCCCCAAACCGCCAGCGGCAGGGAGATAAACAGGGTGAAGTAAGTGCCGATGGTGGTGGTGATCAGGTTTGATGCCGCCGCCAGTGTCATGACTTCCTTGGCGACTTCCGGCGTCTGCTGTGCAGCAATCGCACCGGCTGCCGCAGCCATCATGCTGCCCGAGCCGATGCCCGAGCCCATCGCCAGCGAATTGGGATGGAAGATCCCCAGGCTGGCGATAAAGCCTGCAACGATGGCAATGAACAGCGCACCGAACAAGGTGCCGGTCAGGTACTCGGCCAGTACGCCGCGGCCTTCCGGGGAGTCCATGCCGTAGCGCTCGCCGATGATTGCGAGGCTCGGCTCGCGGCCAACCGAGAACGTCGCGCCGATTGCCTCACGCTTGATGCCCAGCAGCAGCGCGACCGGCAGGCCGAGCACCACGGTGCCGACAAAGTGACCAAACTCCTGAAACACCAGCGCCCATCCCGAGGCGAACACCACCGGCAGCGAACCGCCGACCACAAGACCGAGTTTGGCAATGAAAATCAGCAGGGCGGGTTGCAGGATCGAGGCCGAGCGCAGCTGGATGCCTTGATCGATACCGATGCTGCCTGGCAGGCGGCGACTGGCGATCCCGACCATTGCGCCTAATAGCAGCGCCCACACCATCGGTAGCAGCACCACCTTGCCGGGGCCCAGCGGGATACTGATGGCACCGATCATCTCGGCAATGATCAGGATAACGGCGGCCCAGAGATACAGCTTCACCGTCGATGAAACGGCCTGATTGTCGCCCGACAATGCAGCGTGTGAGTTTTGCATGATGATCCCCTTGCCTGCTGAATGGCCTTTTTCAGGCCTTATCAATCGTTATTCTGTTTTTCAGGTCGGCGCGGTGAGGCGCCAGGGCAGCGTTGGAAAGTCCATGAAGTCATGGAGGCCGTTATCCGGCCGAGTATTTTTATGAAGTCTGACGTGATCCAGACCCAGGCTGCTTCGAGCCTTTGCAAGGGGATTACAGGGTGCGTTATTTGAAGGGATGAGCCTTTGAATACGGCACTTTGCTGTCCACACGCAATCGCAGTATGCATAGCGCGAGGTTGCACACCAATATTGCGAATTTTATTTATCGTTGCGTTAAACAGAACACAGAAAGGGCTGCACGGCCCTTGAAAGTGGCTATCGTGCGACGCTCCGCGTCGCATGCCGTTCCGGACGCTCTGCGTCCTCTTTTTGCGACGCAGAGCGTCGCGAACTGCATTCCCACGCTGGAGCGTAGGGAACGATAATTTTACCGACTGAACCGGCCTCTTCGCGAGCAAGGTATTGCATTCAAGATCAGATCAGGCCAGTGCTTTCAGCCCCAACGCCCTGGCGCATTGATCGAGCGAACGCTGCTGGGTGTCGGCGTACAGTGCCAGTTCATCAAGTGTGCTGCGCCCCAGTGCCCGCTCAAAATCCTGCTGGTTCGAATTCGTGGCGTAATGCGCCTGCGCGTTGTCACCCAGGTTGGACTGGAAGATGCCTGCCGCACTGACTGGCAGAAAGTCTTCATACACCAGCGGCTCGAAACGCACATGACCTGCTTCCACAAGCTGCTCCAGGCTGCCGGATGCACGCTCGGAAATGCCCGATTCGGTCGGAAAATAGCGAAAGTAGGCCAGCCCCTGCGTGCGCATTTCATCATGACTGTCCGGAAAAGCCTGAAATGCTTTTTCCAGCAATTCTGCGTAGCGCACGGCGTTGGCTTCGTTGGGAAACTCACCCAGTTCGTCGCGAGCTTCGTTCAACAGCCGGTCATACAACGCGCGACCTTTGGGCGTCAGGGCTGCGCCGCGCTGTTCGATCTCGCCGAAGCGTGCCGAATGACTGCCCGACTGATTACCCCCCTGACCAATGAACGTGATGGGTTCTTCAAGTGCCTTGAAGCTGGTCTGGCGCAACAGAATCGGACACTGGCGACGCGGCGGCCCTTCAACCACGGCTTTGGGCGTGATGCCTTTGCCGGGCATGCCGCTTTGCACCGCATCGATATCCAGCGTGCGTGGCGTCAGGTGGTTGATATGCGGACCTCGAAATGCCACCACATCAGCGATCAGGCGATGTTGAGTGTTCAGCTTCTGGTACTCGTCGAGCGAGACCGTCGCCGTGTTATGCCAGCGAAAGGTTTCCAGCGCCTGCTGAATGAACTCTGCAGCGTCGGGCTCGCTCAACCTGCCGTCTGTCTCATGCTTCTCGATCAACGCCAGGGCACCGGGCGTGAAGATTCTGCGCTTGGTCAGCACCTGACTGGCAAACTCGCGCAGGCTGTCACTCTCGATCAGTTCCAGGCGCAGCAGTGAGGTGAACACGCGAAACGGACTGACCTGCAACGCCTGTTCATGCACGGCACGAAAAGCTGTGGAGTGAACCGGCACACCGGCCTCGGTCAGGTCGTAATAACCGACCGGCTGCATGCCCATCACCGCAAACAGGCGGGCGAGGGTGGCCAGTTCCTCAGCCGTACCGACGCGGATCGCACCGTGACGTTCCATATCCAGCCGCTGGATCTCGCCGGTCTGGCGCAGGCTGTTCAGCACCTGGCTGTCGCGGCTCATGACCTGTGCGTTGACCTCGCTGACCAGCGCCATCAGCGTGCCGTACAGTGGCACTTCGTGCTGGTACATCTGCGACATGGCGCGAGAAAAGCCCGCGCGGATCTGGTCCGGGTCGGCAAAGCGTGCAGTGCTCATCAGGATTGTTTCTCCGTACGTGTTCATGCCAGCGCCGCCAGGCAACGCTCGAAAATATCCAGCCCTTCGTGCAGAACATCGGGCTCGATGGTCAGCGGGATCAGCAGGCGGATAATGTGCCGCGCCTTGCCGCTGGGCATCAACAACAGGCCAGCATCCCTCGCTGAGGCCACAAGGTCGGCAAGCTGCCGGGTACCGGGTTCGCCATCCGCTGTGATCAGTTCAATACCGCGCATGCAGCCCACGCCGGTCAGCCTGCCCAGGTACGGCGACAGCTTGCTTGCCTGCCAGGCGTTGTAGCGCGAAACAATAGCGTTTTCCTGCTGCTCTCCCCAGGTGGACAAGTTGGCATCAGTCATCTGTGTCAGCGAGGCCAGGCCCGCAGCGCAGCCAATCGGGTTGCCGGAATAGGTGCCGCCCAGCCCGCCCTTGGGTAGGTTGTCGAGCAAATGCTTGCGACCAACCACGGCGCCCAGCGGAATGCCGCCCGCGATGCTCTTGCCCAGCAGGATCAGATCCGGCTCGATGCCCAGCCGGCTGAACGCAAAGCGCTGCCCGGTGCGGCCGAAACCGGACTGAATTTCATCGGCGATCAATACGATGCCATGTTCATCGCAGAACGCTCGCAGCGCCTGAGCAAAATCCGCCTGCATGGCCAGAAAACCGCCTTCACCCTGCACCGGTTCAAAGATGATGCAGGCCACGTCGTTGACATCGATCTCTACGCTGAACAGTCGGTCCAGTGCCTCTAGCGCCTGCTCTGTGGTCACGCCGTTGTCCTTGCTGGGAAACGGAATGTGAAAGACCGGGCCGGGCAGCACGCCGACTTTCTGTTTATAGGGCGCCACCTTGCCATTGAGGTTCAGGGTTGCCAGTGTTCGGCCGTGAAAGCCGCCATCGAAGGCAATCACAGCCGTGCGGCCCGTCGCGCCACGTACGATCTTCAAGGCATTTTCCGCCGCTTCCGCACCACTGTTGGTGAGCATGCCGCTCAGCGGGTAACTCACCGGTACGAACTCCGTCAGTTGCCGCATGAAGCGGATATACGGATCGTGAGGCGTAGCGTTGAAGCAGTAGTGGGTCAGCCTTGCCGCCTGATCCTGAATAGCCGTGACCACCTGCGGGTTGCAATGCCCCAGATTGAGCACGCCGATACCGCCGACAAAGTCGATGTAGCGCTTGCCGGTGGTGTCCCATACCTCGGCATTACGGCCGTGGGATAACGTCATGCTGTGGACAAACGAAATGGATTCGCTGATGTATTCGCTCATCGGTCTGGCCCTGCCTCCGGGGGATCATGATGGCCTTATCCAAACAAACATCGGGCAACGCTCGCAAACGAAATAAAATCACCGGGTCATTCCAATAATTCCCGATGTAGCGGCCTTCGTTGCTGTTAATGGCAGGCAGTTCATTCCTAAAAGGAATCATGTTTTTCAAAAACGTCGTTTGTGGGCCGACCTCGAGTGGATCAATACTGGGTTCATCAGTGATTTCCACCGTTTCCATGACAGGAGAATCAACATGGTTGCCGAGTTATTAGCACGTCTGGGCGTGGCGAACAGTGCCCACACAAAAGGGGACTATCCGGTTTACACCCCGATTGATGGCAGCCGGATTGCCTCGGTCACGCTTGAAGGCAAGGCGCAGGTCGTGGCGCGCATCGACAGCGCCCACAGCGCGTTTCTGAAGTGGCGCACAGTACCGGCCCCACGCCGTGGCGAGCTGGTGCGGATCTTTGGTGAGGTGCTGCGCGAGCACAAGGCTGACCTGGGCGAACTGGTGTCGGTCGAAGCGGGCAAGATCACTCAGGAAGGCTTGGGTGAAGTCCAGGAAATGATCGACATCTGCGACTTCGCCGTCGGCCTGTCGCGCCAGCTGTATGGCCTGACCATCGCTTCCGAACGTCCCGGCCACCACATGCGCGAAACCTGGCACCCGCTGGGCGTGGTCGGGGTGATTAGCGCCTTCAACTTCCCGGTTGCAGTCTGGGCCTGGAACACCACGTTGGCGCTGGTCTGCGGCAACCCGGTGATCTGGAAGCCTTCGGAAAAGACTCCGCTGACGGCCTTGGCCTGCCAGGCGCTGTTTGACAAGGCGCTGAAGATTTTCGGCGATGCGCCCATAGCGCTTGCCCAGTTGGTGATCGGTGATCGTGACGCTGGTGAAGCGTTGGTCGATGACCCGCGCGTACCACTGATCAGCGCCACCGGCAGCACCCGCATGGGCCGCGAAGTCGGTCCGCGTGTTGCTGCACGTTTCGGGCGCAGCATTCTGGAGCTGGGCGGCAACAACGCGATGATTCTGGCCCCCAGCGCTGACTTGGATCTGGCCGTGCGCGGTATTCTGTTCAGCGCCGTGGGCACTGCCGGTCAGCGCTGCACCACGCTGCGTCGTCTGATTGTGCATCGCTCGATCAAGGACGAAGTGGTTTCCCGGGTCAAGGCGGCCTACGCCAAGGTGCGTGTCGGTGATCCTCGTGAAGGCAATCTGATCGGTCCGCTGATTGACCAGCAAGCATTTTCCGCCATGCAGAATGCGCTGACCAAGGCGCGCGACGAGGGCGGTCAGGTGTTCGGTGGCGAGCGTCAGTTGCAGGACCAATACCCGAACGGCTATTACGTCACACCGGCCATCGCCGAAATGCCGGGGCAGAGCGAGGTGGTGCGTCACGAAACCTTCGCGCCGATTCTCTATGTGCTGGCCTATGACGACTTCGAAGAAGCCTTGCGCCTCAACAACGAAGTGCCTCAGGGGCTGTCGTCGTGCATTTTCACCACTGACCTGCGCGAAGCCGAGGCTTTCCAGAGTGCGGCGGGCAGCGACTGTGGTATTGCCAACGTCAACATCGGCACCAGCGGCGCAGAAATTGGCGGTGCATTCGGCGGTGAAAAGGAAACCGGTGGCGGTCGTGAATCCGGCTCCGACTCGTGGCGCGCCTACATGCGCCGGCAGACCAATACCGTCAACTATTCCCGCGAGTTGCCATTGGCCCAGGGCATCGTTTTCGACTGATCTGTACCAGGCTATTACTTGAAGGGCATTGCTGGAGTTTTTCGATGGTGCAGTTTGCTGAAGGCTGTCTGTGGGAACAATTGACTCCGCAACGTCCGGTCAGTCCGGCCTTGATTGGGGAACGAAGCGCCGACGTGTGCATCATCGGCGCAGGTTTCACCGGTTTGTCGGCGGCGTTGCGGTTGCTGGAAGGCGGCAAATCGGTGTGCGTGGTCGAAGCTCATCAGGTTGGTCATGGCGGCTCCGGGCGCAACGTCGGTCTGGTGAATGCAGGCACTTGGGTGGCACCCGACGAACTGGACAAGGTATTGGGCAGTGTCGAGGCCGGCCGCCTCAATAGCGCATTGGGCGCGGCTCCGGCGCTGGTATTTTCGACTATCGACAAGTACCGCATCGCGTGTCAGGACACCCGTACCGGCAACCTGCACATGGCCCACAATGCAAAGGGACTGGCGGATTTGCGCAGCCGTGCCGAGCAGTGGCAGCGGCGCGGTGCCAGGGTCGAATTGCTGACCGGAAAACCCTGTGAAGACGCCTGTGGCACCGACAAGGTCAGCGGGGCGTTACTCGATCACCGTGCCGGTACGGTGAACCCGATGGCGTATGTGTCAGGCATGGCGCTCAATGTCGTGGCGCTGGGCGGTCAGCTGTTTGGCGAGTCTCCCGTCAACGGGCTGCAACGCACTGCGGATGGCTGGAGAGTCTCTACCGCCGCGGGCAGTGTGCGCGCCGAGAAGGTCATCATTGCCTCCAACGCCTACACCGAAGGTGAGTGGACCGACGTCAAGGATCACATCTTCGCGGGCTACTACTATCAGGTCGCTTCACAGCCACTCAGCGGTAGCGAGCAGGCGGGCATTCTGCGTGGCGGGCAGGGTTCCTGGGACACGCGTACGGTGCTCAGCAGTATTCGTCGCGATGTCCACGGGCGACTGGTGCTGGGCAGCCTTGGCAACGCTGGCAATTATCCGCTGTGGTTCATTCGTCAATGGGCTGATCGCATCCAGCAGCACTACTTTCCACAGTTGGGTCGGGTCGAGTGGCAGAGCACCTGGACTGGCCGCATCGGTTTCACCCCAGACCACTTGCTGCGTCTGTTCGAGCCTGCGCCCGGCTTGCTGGCCGCGACCGGTTTCAATGGCCGCGGCGTGACCACCGGAACGCTGGTGGGCAAATGCTTTGCTGATTACCTGCTGAGCAACGACGCAACTGCGTTGCCGGTGAGCTTTTCCAGCAGCAAAAAGGTGTCGGCCAATGGCCTGCGCACACTGGCGTACGACGCCGGTTTCACGCTGTATCACGCTGGCCAGTGCTTACGCGTGGTGCTCTGAGCCGACTGGTTTTCAAGCCATTCTGCTCTTGATTCGCAGCTCCGCACACAGCCCGCCCTGCGCCGAATTGCGCAGGTGCAGGCTGCTTTCCAGTTTGCGCACGATCATGTCGACGATCGCCAGCCCCAGCCCAGCGCCATTGCTGTGGCCCTGACTGTAGAAGCGTTCAAAAAGGCGTGCTTTCTGTTTCTCGTCGATACCCGGCCCTGCGTCTTCGACTGACAAGTACGCGCTGCCGTCTTCCTGGCGGTTGAGCATCACGCGAATCTCGCTGGCCGGCGGGGCGAAGTTGAGCGCGTTGGTCAGCAGGTTCTGTAGCGCGATGGTGATGGCTGATGGGTCGCTGAGGATCACGCAGTCATCGCCCGCCTCAAACACCAGATCGACACGCTTCTCCAGTGCCAGAGGCGTCAGCTCGGCCATTTCCTCGCGCACCAGCGTGTTCAGTTCAAAGGTTTGTAACTGGCTGACTTCAAGGCGCGGCTCAAGCCGGGCCATCGTCAGCAACTGGCTGGCGAGACGGGCGGCGCGGTCGACGCCGTGCACGAGAAAATCCAGTGCCTCAAGACGCTGTTCCGGGGTTTCGGCCTGGCGTGCGTTCTGTGCGTGGATGCGCAGGATGGTCAGCGGTGTACGCAGTTCGTGGGCGGCGTCGGCGATAAACCGCCGCTCGCGCTCCAGCACGCTCTCGATCTGGGTCAGCAGACGGTTGAGCGCGTGTTGCATGGGTTCCAGCTCTTTGGGCAGCGGTGTTATATCAAGCGGCTCAAGGCTTTCGGCATCGCGTTCGCGAATGACCCTGGCCATCGACTGCAACGGGCGCAGGCCCCAGCCGATCGCCAGCCAGATCGCGACCACCAGTAGCGGCACGCCGATCAGCGTCGGCCACAAGGTATGGCTGACAATGCGCTGAATCAGATCCTGGCGTACATCATCGCGCTCACCGACCCAGATCAGGAAACCCTGCTGCGGGTCGGCCAGGAGAAAGCCGCACCACTCATGCCCGTTCTCGACCAGATCATGCGAGCCTTCTTCAGCGGGAGGCGCACTGAGCAGCGGCGCTTCGGCCGAACGTACCAAAAGCTCGCCCGACGTGCGCCAGACCTGAAACGTCAGCCGGGTTTCATACGGATGGGCAACGCCACTGGTGCCGACCCGGCTCATGGCCTGATCGAACGCCTGATACAGCTTGTCCAGGTCCTGCTCACCCGCAGCGCGCTGGCGCAGCACACCCTGCAACAGGCGCGCGCTCTGGGCCAGTTGCGCATCGTAGACTTCTTCTATTTCGTGATGGCTGTCGCGCAGCGCGAGCAGGCTTATCGCCAGGTTGCCGAGCAGCAACAGCACCAGAACCGGGACCAGAATACGCGCGCGTACCGAGGTCATGCCTTGAGCTCCAGCAGGTAGCCGACGCCGCGCACGGTGCGGATCAGTTCGGTGGACAGTTTCTTGCGCAGGTTGTGAATCAGCACTTCCAGGGTGTTGCTTTCGACCTTGTCCTGCCAGCCATACAGGGTATTGGACAAGCGCTCGCGGGTGACCACCTTGCCGGGGCGGATCATCAATTGGTGCAGCAGTTGATATTCCATTGGCGTCATCGGCACTTCGCTGCCCTGAAAGCTGACCTGCTGCGACGCCGGGTCGAGGCTGATGCCAGCGTGTTCCAGCAACGGCTGCGCACGTCCCTGGCTGCGTCTGAGCAAAGCCCGGACCCGGGCTTTGAGTTCGTCGACGTCGAACGGCTTGATCAGGTAGTCGTCGGCACCGGCGTCCAGACCGGCAATGCGGTCGGCGGTGCCGTCGCGCGCGGTCAGGATCAGCACCGGCAGGGCGAGTTCTTCGGCGCGCAACTGACGCAGCAGGTCGAAACCGTCCATGCGCGGCAGGCCGAGGTCGAGCAGCAACAGATCGAAGGGCTCGCTGCGCAGGGCGTGCAGCGCGCTCAGCCCGTCTTCCAGCCAGTCCAGCGTGTAGCCCTCGGTATTCAGGGCCACACGGATGCCTTGGCCAATCGCACGATCATCCTCGACAAGAAGCAGACGCATAGGGTTGTGACCAATGAATAGGGTGAGAAGGGCGCCATCATGCCGTCAGCAGGCAGCGTCGCGAAGTGCCGTGTGTCCGGGAAGATGTTACGAGCTGTTGCGTATTAAGCTTTTCCTAAGACTGGTTTCGCACAGTAGGGGCTCCTTAACTGCCTGTGAGTATCTGTCATGCGTAAAGTCCTGCTGGTTTCCCTGTTGCTGGCCAGCCCGCTGGCCCTTGCTGGTCCGCAATGCACCACCGCCGAAAAGTCCCAATGGCAGGATCAGGCCAAATTCCAGGAGCAGCTCAAGGCTCAGGGTTACGAGATCAGCAAGTTCAAAGTGACTGACGGCAACTGCTACGAGATTTACGGCTTCGACAAGGACAAGCGCAAGGTCGAGATCTATCACGATCCGGTCACCGGTAAAGCGGTCAAGACCGAGATCAAGTAATGAACCGGGTTTCCCTGCGCCTGTGGGACCCGCTGGTCAGAGTGTTTCATATCTCGATCGCGGGTGTTTTCGTTGCCAATTACTTCTTCAATGAGGCGGGTGGCGACTGGCACGTCTGGCTGGGCTATTACGCGGTTGCCTGGGTGGCGGTGCGAGTGGTGTGGGGATTCATCGGACCAACCAGCGCGCGCTGGAGCGATTTCTGGCCTAGCCCGGCGCGCCTGCGTGCGCATGTCCGGTCGCTGATCAACCGGCAGCCGGTACACAGGCTCGGTCATTCTCCGCTGGGTGCGCTGGTCATGGTACTCATGATGGCGCTGATCTTCGGCATGGGCCTGACCGGTTTCCTGATGGAGGAAGTCGATGCCTTGTGGGGTGCCGACTGGCCTTTGCAGGCTCATGAAATTCTCGCCAATACATTGTGTGCGCTGGTAGTGCTGCACATGGCCGCGGCCATCTTCGAAAGCTTTCAAGTGCGTGACAACCTGCCCTTGTCGATGCTGACAGGCAAACGACGTCCGTTACCTGAAGATCGCCATCGCTGAAACCACCTCCTTGCCCTTCATCACAGTGATGCCTCCTGATGCGTGTTATTTCCCGAAACCTGACTGCATGGAGCGCAGGCCTGATTGTTGTAGTGATTTTTCTCAGTGCATGGCTAAGCCATCCACAGCACCGGATATCTGCCTTTGCCGTGAGCGCAGCGCCGATCGACGCTGAAAGTGTGGCACCCAAAGCATCCTACATTTCGCGTTTCGCGTCTTCTGATCTGGACGATTTCGTGCATTCGTCAGCTGTGACGGCATTGCCTGGCGGCGACCTCATGTCGGTGTGGTTCGCCGGTTCTCGCGAAGGGGCGGGAGACGTTGAAATACGCACCTCGCGGTTCGATGCGTCCAATGGTGAGTGGGGCGACGAGCAGGTGCTGGCGACCCGCGCGTCCACTCAGTCAGGTACCGGCAAGTACATCCGCAAACTGGGCAACCCGGTGATCGCGCTTGCTCCGGACAACCGCCTGTGGCTGTTCTACGTGTCAGTCTCGGTCGGCGGCTGGGCGGGCAGTACCGTCAATGCAATGGTGTCCAGCGATATGGGTGCCAGTTGGTCGCCGCCGTGGCAACTGGTGACATCGCCGTTTTTGAACATCAGCACGCTGGTACGTGGCGCGCCAGTGTTTCATGCCGACGGCTCGATCGGCCTGCCGGTGTATCACGAGTTTCTCGGCAAGTTTGCCGAATACCTGTACCTGAGCGCAGATGGCGAAGTCATCGACAAGTTTCGCATCAGCCGCGGTAAAAATTCCCTGCAGCCCACCGTTGTGCCGTTGGACGGCCAACGCGCCGTAGCCTTGCTGCGTTATGCCGGCGAGACGTTTCACCGGGTACTGGCCAGCCGTACCGAAGACGGTGGTCAGACCTGGAGCGAGCCGCAACCGCTGACACCCAGCAACCCCAACTCGTCGCTGGCCGCTGTCGGCGTGCCGGGCAAGGGCTTGCTGGTGGCGTTGAATGATCTGCGCGAAGGTCGCTTCAAGCTCAGTCTGTACAGCACCGACGAGCAGATGAAGGTCTGGCGGCCGCTGCCGGATCTGGACAAGTCACCCGATCCGCTGGGTACACCGTTTGCCCTGGAGGCCTACAAGGCGGCCATCGGCGAAGGCTTTCGCGCTTCCAGCGGCGCACGTCGCCAGCCAATGGAAGCCGAGTTTCTGAGCAATCTGGACCAGCGTGTCTGTTCCGCACAGGGGTGTGATTTCGAATACGAATACCCGTACTTCATCCGCAGCCCGGATGGCCTGTATCACCTGGTCTACTCGTGGAATAACACCTTCATCAAACATGTCAGCTTCAACGAGGCCTGGCTGGCGGAGCAACTTTTATGATCGCTTTGGGATTGGCTCATCTGGCGTTTGCCTGGACCCTGTTTGTACTGTTGGCTCCGCTGACCGCATCGTTATGGTGGCGCTGTGGCCTGCTGGCAGCCACCTCGCTGTTGAGCGTTATTTCATTCGACGGTTTGTCGATGGCGTCGTACGCTCGCAGCCTGACCGACGATCTGGCAATCAGCAGCCTGGTGGTGCTGGGCTGGCTGACCCTGCAGCGATTGGGTGTGCTCAGACCGATGGCAGTTTCCCGGCGATGGGTGATGTTGCTGGTGTTCGCCGCCCTGGCGCTGACGTTGTATCCGGCCACGCTAGGTCTGACTTACTTCGACCCCTACCGCTGGGGTTACAATCCGCGACCGATGATCATTATTGTCGCCGTTATCGCGCTGGGGCTGGTCTTTATGCGTAATGGGCTGGCTGTGGTGATGCTGGCTGCTGCGACGCTGGCATTCACATTTCGTATCAAGCCGTCGGAAAATTATTGGGATTACCTGATTGACCCGCTTCTCGCCCTGTACTGCTGCGGGGCTTTGCTGAGCCTGGCCGTCCGTTTTGTTTATCGCCGGGCAACGGAGTCGCGCCGTTCGGCCACTCTGTCTGCCGGCAATGTCTAGAGGAATGACGATGAGTTGGTTGCAATCGCGACGCCTGCACTATTGGCTGGGCGCGGTCATGTTGGTATTCCTGCTGTCGGCGTTACTGAGAGGGGTGTTTTTCTTCGGGTTTTCCGGCGTCGAGCCGGGCACCCTGTTTACCCGTGGCGAGGTCGCGCAGACGCTGGGTATCGGAGTGCGTTTCGACCTGCGTCTGGCGCTGCTGATACTCATGCCGGTCGCGCTGCTGCTCTGGTTGCCGCGCTGGAACCTGGTCAGCAAGCCGGTCTTGCGCTGGCTGGCGCGAGGCTATTTGATTGTCGCGCTGGCTGTTCTGACGATGATTCATATCGTCGACTTTGGTCATTACGCCTATCTCGGGGTCAGGCTCAACGCCAGCGTGATGCGCTATCTGGAGGATGCGCAGATTTCCCGGGACATGCTCTGGCAGACCTATCCGGTGCTGTGGATCACTGCCGGCTGGTTGCTGACCGTTGCAGCGCTCGGCTGGGCGCTGCTCAGGCTTGAGCGCGTCACTCTGGACCGCGAGCCCCGTCCGCTCAATCGCTGGTCCGTGGTCTGGGGGGCGGCACTGGTGGTCTGTGCGACCTTTCTCGGCTTGCTGGGCCGGGTCGAGAATCTCAATCTGGAAAATCCCGTACCGTTGCGCTGGAGCGATGCATTTTTCTCCGGCAACAGCCAGGTCGCGGCACTGGGGCTCAACCCGGCGCTGTTTCTGTACGACACGCTCAAGGTCTCCCAGTCCCACTTCGATGAAGCCCAGGTGCGTGAGCACTATGAGTCGGTCGCACGCTATCTGGGTGTCCAGCAGCCAGATGCACAGGCCTTGAATTTCAAACGTCACCAGTCTGTGCAGCCTTACCGGGTACGTAGCGAGCGGACGCCGAATGTCATGTTCGTCATGCTTGAGTCACTGGGCACCAGTGCCGTCGGTGCCTATGGCAACCCGCTGAACCCGACGCCGAATCTGGATCATCTGGCGACCCAAAGCTGGTTCTTCAAGCATTTTTATGTGCCGGTGACCGGCACCGCAAAAACGGTCTGGGCGAGCATCACCGGGGTGCCCGATGTCACCCGCCAGGAAACGGCCACGCGTCATCCTCTGCTGACCCGTCAAAACACCATCATCAATAACTTCAAGGGCTACGAGAAGCTGTACATGATTGGTGGCAATTCCGGCTGGGCCAACATGAACGCATTGATCCGCCGCAGTATCGATGACGTCCGCCTGTACGACGAGCGCGACTGGAAGTCGCCGCAGGTGGATGTGTGGGGGATTTCCGACCTGGATCTGTTCAAGGAGAGCGACCGGATCCTGCGCGCGTTGCCAACTGACAAGCCGTTCTTTGCCTACGTACAGACCGCCGGCAATCACCGGCCCTTCACCATTCCGAAAGACAACGACGGTTTTCAGGTCAGCGACAAGACACTGGAGCAGGTCCAGGCCGCCGGTTCGCGCAGTGTGGAGCAGTACAACGCGGTGCGTCTGTTGGACTTCAATATCGGTCGGTTGATGGAACTGGCCAAGGCGGGCGGTTATTACGAAAACACCATTTTTGTGTTGTTTGGCGATCACAACACACGCATCAGCCAGATCCCGCACATGGCCCCGGCGTTCGAGCAACTGGGGCTGGAGAGCAATAACGTTCCGCTGTTGATTCATGCGCCCGGCCTGCTGGGCACCCGGGTAGTCGATGACGCAGTCGGCCTTGCGGATCTACTGCCGACAGTGGCGGGAATGGCCGGTATGCCTTTCACCAGCGGCACGATGGGCCGTGACATTCAGCAGCCCGCTCCCGAAGGCGAACGTGTGGTGCCATTGGTACTGCGTGAAGGCACGTTCCCGCTGATCGGCGGTGTCACCCGCAACTACCTGCTGCAGATGGAGCACGATGGCAGCTCGCCAACGCTTCACGACCTGGCTTCCCCCACGCCGCTGGATAACGTCGCCAAGCAGAACCCACAAGAGTTCGAGCGGCTGCGTGACCTCACTCGCGGCCTGCATGAAACCTCGCGAATGATGCTGTATCAGAACGTGCGCTGATCACCCGAACCGCGCCAGGCGCAGTATATTGCGCAAGCCTATGGTCAAGGCCGTATGCTTGCGCAATGATGGCATCGCTGGTTGATGATGTTAATGTGCTTGCCAATGTGAACCATGCACGTATGAAACACGTATATGGCGCGGTTTTCGACTATCGTCACCAGTCAAGAGCAGTTTCTTCGGGCGGTGCAAACAACCGCCCGAGACGCTGGCTGTTTTTCTGGTGGGTTGTGGTATTTCATCACTAATATCGGAAAAAACTGTCGGTTTTCGCTTCGAATCTGTATTTTGGCGGCCTGTTTTCGCTCGGATGCGTTTTCTGTCTATTGCACACTCAAGAGCCTTCCTGGATGCCGGCAAGTTTTTCATGTGTTACCCCGCCGAAATTGCTGGCTGCACTGCGTGCTGAAACGAGTCAGTTGCACGTTAAGCTCGAAAAACGCATGCCGTTTTTTTCATCTGCGCTGGATCATGCTCTTTACCTTCGTCTGCTTAAGGCTTATTACGGTTTTTATGCACCGCTTGAAGCTGTATTGCACGACAGCGCATTGATGCCCGCGGAGCTTATCCCGCAAGATCGGGTCAAGACCGCTGTGCTGGTCGAGGATCTGCGTGCTCTGGGTCTGTCTGATGATGACATCAGGCAACTGCCTCGCTGCGAGCAGTTGCCGACAGTGGATTCGCCCGGTTCGTGCCTGGGAGTCATGTACGTGCTTGAAGGTGCAACGTTGGGCGGGCAGGTGTTACGGCGCGAAATAAACAGGCGCCTGGGTCTGGATGAGCAGAGTGGAGCGGGCTTTCTCGATGTTTACGGTGCCGATACCGGACCTCGCTGGAAGGCGTTTCTGAACCATCTCGATGCAGTGCCGCGAGAAGTTGTTTTTACTGACGCCGCAGCGTTTGCGGCACAGTCCACATTTGCATGCTTCGAGCAATGGCTCGATGGTCAAGAGGTACTGCTATGAGCCAACTCGACAAGGACGCTTTTGAAGTCCTCCTGGCCAATTGTGCGGATGAGCCTATTCAGTTTCCCGGAGCCATTCAGCCTCACGGTCTGTTGTTCACTCTGGAAGAGCCAAACCTGACGATCCTGCAAGTCAGTGCGAACGTGCAGAGTGTGCTGGGCCATGCACCCGAGCAGGTTCTCGGTAAAGGCCTCGAGCATGTTCTGGGTGCCGGTTGGGCCGAGGTGATCAGAAGCGCCAGCGCTCATGATTCGTTCGTTGATACGCAACGCTTGCTGATGACGGTCAATGGCATCGAGTTCGAAGCCTTGATGCACCGCAATCAGGATGTACTGGTTCTGGAACTCGAGATTCAGGACAAGGAAGCGCAAGCGGTCAGTTATACCGAGCGCACTGGCAACATGGGGCGTATGTTACGTCAGTTGCACGCGGCGAGTGATCTGCAAACACTGTATGAAGTCAGTGTTCGCGAGATCCAGCGGATGACCGGTTATGACCGGGTACTGATCTATCGTTTTGAAGAAGAAGGCCATGGTCAGGTGATCGCTGAAGCGTCTGCACCCAGCATGGAACTCTTCAACGGTCTTTTCTTTCCGGCCTCGGACATTCCCGAGCAGGCGCGCGAACTGTACCGCCGCAACTGGCTGCGCATTATTCCTGATGCCGATTACACCCCGGTGCCATTGGTGCCTCAATTGCGCCCCGACACTCAGCAGCAACTCGACCTGAGTTTTTCGACGCTGCGAAGTGTTTCGCCGATCCACTGCCAGTACATGAAAAACATGGGCGTGCTTTCGTCCATGAGTGTTTCGCTGATTCAGGGCGGCAAGTTGTGGGGGCTGGTCAGTTGCGGGCACCGTACCCCGTTGTACGTGTCCCACGAACTGCGCAGTGCCTGCCAGGCGATCGGTCAGGTGTTGTCGCTGCAGATCAGCGCGATGGAAGCGCTGGAAATAAGCCGCCAGCGCGAGGCGAAAGTCAGAACACTTGAGCAACTGCATCAAGCCATGGCCGATTCCGAAGAAAACGTCTTTGACGGCCTGGCACAGCAGCCGCAATTGCTGATGGATCTGGTCGGTGCGACCGGTGTCGCGATCATCGAAGACCGGCAGACGCATTGTTACGGTATCTGCCCGGAGGTTTCGGATATACGTGCACTGCACACGTGGATGATTGCAGGCGGCGAGCCGGTGTATGCCAGTCATCATCTCTCCAGCGTGTACGCGCCCGCCGAGGCTTACCAGCCAGCCGCCAGTGGCATATTGGCCATGAGCCTGCCCAAGCCTGTGGATAACGGCGTGATCTGGTTTCGTTCCGAGGTCAAGGAAAGCGTCCAGTGGAGCGGTGATCCGAACAAACCGCTGAACATGGAAAGCTCGGAAGGCGGTATGCGCCTTCGGCCGCGCACATCGTTTGAAATCTGGAAGGTCGAAATGACCGGGATTGCGCCAAAGTGGAGCCATGGCGACGTGTTCGCGGCTAACGACCTGCGCCGCTCCGCGCTGGAAAACGACCTTGCCCGTCAGGTGCGCAGGGAGCAACAGGCGGTTCGTGCCCGTGACGAACTGGTAGCGGTCGTTTCCCATGACCTGCGCAACCCGATGACGGTCATTTCCATGCTCTGCGGAATGATGCAGAAGTCGTTCAGCTCCGATGGTCCGCACACCTCGCGGCGTATTTCCACGGCAATCGACACCATGCAGCAAGCAGCCAGCCGTATGAATGTGTTGCTCGAAGACCTGCTCGACACGTCGAAAATCGAAGCAGGCCGCTACACCATCACACCGCAGCCGCTGGAAGTCAGCCAGATTTTCGAAGAGGCCTACACCTTGCTGGCCCCGCTGGCGATGGACAAATCCATCGAGATTTCCTTCAATGCCGAGCCCGACCTCAAGGTTCAGGCCGACCCGGAGCGCCTGTTCCAGGTGCTGTCCAACCTGATTGGCAACGCCATCAAGTTCACCCCGAAACTGGGCAAGATCGGCGTGGCGGCGATGTCCAACGGCACTGAAATCGTGTTCACCGTGCGTGACTCCGGCGAGGGCATCCCAGCCGAGCAACTGCCGCACATCTTCGAACGCTACTGGACCGTCAAGGAAGGCAACCCGACCGGCACCGGGCTGGGTTTGTATATCTCTCAAGGCATCATCAAGGCCCACGGCGGAGAACTGGGAGCGCAAAGCCAGGTCGGCGAGGGCAGCGAGTTCCGCTTTACTGTGCCGATTGCGCATTGATTGCTTTCTCAGGCTTGAGGCGCATATGACTCAAGCCTGAGTGGCATCAGCCCTGATGCCAGTTAGTGGCTTTTTCGATGTATTGAGCGTTCGCTGGAAGTGCCTTGCGCAGAAACGCGAGGTACTTGTCCATAAGGGCCTTGCTGGGAAAACGCGCGGCTAACCCGCTGGTTATATCCTCGCAATGGATAATGACCATCAGACGTTTGTGATCAACCGTGACAAATTCGTGCAAATGCCATGGTGCGGTTTGTCGATGGTGGACGGGGTTTTCCCAGTTCAGCAGTTTGATGGCTGCGATAAAGGCCATCGCCACCGGACCGACCAGAAACAGCAATGACCCGGTGATTAGGACGACCAGGACGAATGCCAGGATGACGAAAATAGCGATGCCTTTGAAAAGTGCGGAGGCGAAGTCGGGATAGTGGAGGTAGTACTCGACTGTGGCACCGTCGGTTTTCAGGGTGTAGTTGTAGATGGTTTTTTGGCGGATAAGCAGGCCTACGAAATAGGCAAGAATGCCGGCGAACGCCAATAAAGTACCCAGTAATGAGTAGAGGCTATCTGAAAACATTATCCAGCCTCCCCACATATAAAGTGTGCATCCTGTTATGTAGAGTGCGGTAAATATGGACTGCGTTATCATCATTTCTCTAGGCGATCTCGCAAGTGTTTTGATCTTCCAGCTCAGAACATCTCCACCTTGTGGCAAGGTTGGGTTGTTTTCTTGTTGAGTCATAATGGCGTACCCTCTGCGACTTCTAGAGTCAGCGTACCGGCCCTGTTTGATGCCTTTACTTCAAGTTCCACAGCAGCCAATCCGTCAATAGCAGTATCGCCTCTTGGACTAAGCTCCATCAGAAACAGATAGCTTCTATCGTCTTCGCCAGGTTTTAAACGACTGGCCGGATACCAGATTTGCAGCTCAAGGTACGTTGCGTCCTTGTCGAGCGGTACCCAGGTTTCCCAGATGAGGTCTTCGTTTTCGGGTGGTATCAAGGGGTAGGTGAAGTCTTCACTCGCCTTATACCCAAACCCATAGGTAACCTTGCCAATATTCTTGGCACTGAAGTCTCCATCCCGAGTAAGGTCCCGGTAAGTGAGCGCGGTATTGATGAAGTTGAGCATGATCACGCCCCAGGCGATTGACTCGGCAATACCTCCCAGTCCATCGATCCAGCGCTTGGCGGTGGTCAGCCAGTCTTTGGCGATGGCTGTGCCGTACTGGAAGTGCAGGCGAATATCGTCCTGCAACCACTGGTTTATGCAAGCGAGCAGCCAGATAGGCTGAATACCAGGGATCTCGTGGTTCGGCCTTAAGGGAGTGCTTATTGAGGTCGGCAACGGGACTACCATTTCCAGGCTTTTTCCGTGAACTCAGTTGTTGGGGGGAGCACGGTGTGGAGAAACGCGAGGTATTTGTTGAACAGCACCTCATGCTGGAATCGGGCCTCAAAGCCCAGTGTGACATCCGTGCGGTGTGTGACGATCATCAGCCGTTTACGGTCGACGGTCACAAAGTTGTACTCATCCCAGGGCAGGCTTTGTTCATGGTGAATGGGGTTTTCCCAGTTTAGTAGCTTGAGGGCTGCGATACAGGCGATGGCCGCAGGGCCGATTAGAAAGAGTATTGAACCGGTGAATATGGCTACGAACACAAATAGCAGGATAACGGCTATGGCGATGCCTTTGAAAAGGGATGAGGCGAAGTCGGGGTAGTGGAGGTAGTATTCCAGGTGGGCTGAGTTGGTTTTTATTGTGTAGTTGTAAATGGTTTTTTGACGAATTATTAAACCAATAAAGTAAGCATAAATCGCAGCGATGACTAGCGTGAACACAACCGCCCAGTGCGGCTCCTGAGTAAATAACTCCCACCATACCCAAAAGTTAAAAAAAAGCATCAATACGTGCCCCAAACCCAAAAAAAATTGTGCGTACATAATCTCTTTTGGAGAGGACGCGATGGTTTTGACTGACCAGTTCATGATGTCGTTGCCTGTCAATAATGCTGAGGGTGATACCGCTTTTTCCAAGCCGCACCGGGCTTTGTCAACGATGGAGGCTGAATGCGAAGATTTTTGTTGTGTATTCATGTCCTTAATCCGCAATTTCAAGCGTCAGACGAGCGGCTCGGCTATTTGATTTCACCTCAAGTTCGGTTGCAGTCAGGCCATCGAAAGATGTACTGCCCTTAGTGCCGAGCTCCAGCTGAAACAAATAGCCCGTATCGTCCTGGCTGGAAGTTATCAAATGCTGTGGATACCATATTTGCAGTTCTAGATAGCTGGCATCCTGATCGAGCGCCATCCAGGTTTCCCAGACGACGTCCTCGTTTTCAGGTGGCATCAAAGGGTAGGTAAAATCTTCACTCGCTTTGCCGGCAGGCTTGTTGGTAAGCGTCCCAAACTGCTCAACCTTCCTGAATTGTCCCCTTTCCAGAAAGTCTTCATGTACTGGACGACCGATTTTTTCTACCGGCAGTACGCCCCACGGTCGTTTGCTGCTAATGACGTTGAAATGCACAGACTGCCCGCGCAAATTGCTTGGCAAGCGAATCTGTACGCTGACCCCATTCTGTACTGCAACACTTATATAATCACCTTTGCCAAGATATCGATTTTCGTAATGTACGGTGCTTTTTACATAGATTTGCGGGCTCAGCTGTATTTCCAGAAAGTCACGCATTTCATTGTTTCTATCTTCGACTGTCTCTGCATGGCGGTGCTCGGAAGTCCATGACCAACAGCTCTTGCGTAACCACCAGCCGACGCTATCTTGTTTGAAGTAATTTAATGCTATTGTTGCGAAAAGGTATATTGCACCTGCTGTGAGTAGTGCCAAGCTGAACCATGGACTCATAACTAAGAAAGTCAGCCTGCTTGCAGGCGATATGCCTGCGAGTAATTGAGCCAATGAGCCCAGCCCCATCGCCGCAGTAGCGAGCCCCTTCATTACGGTTGCTTTTTTTTCTGTTGGGTTTTTTGACTTACGCCAGTCATCGTGGTTGTCGATTATTTCCAATGTAACCGCCGCGATCCCAAACCCACCCATCGCCACCATCGAAACCCTGAACCCACGTATCGCATCACCCCAGGTTACATTTCCCTTGGCTTTCCAATACGCACTGGACCTGTCCAGAATTCCTACATTCTTGCCATCAATCAGCACCGGTGTCGCATCCCTGATCACGCTCCACGGCGCTTCAACAAACACCGCCATCAACAGGTTGAAGCTGTACCCCAGTCCATACGTCACCTTGCCAATATCCTTGGCACTGAAGTCTCCATCCTGAGTAAGGTCCCGGTAAGTGAGCGCGGTATTGATGAAATTGAGCATGATCACACCCCAAGTGATCGAGCCTGCAGCGCCGCCGAGCCGGTCGGTCCAGCGTTTGGCTTGGGCCAGCCAGTCCTTGGCCAAGGTTTTGCCGGACTGGAAGTACTGGCGAATCTCGTCCTGCAGTAATTTGGCGTATTCGTTGTTCTGGAAGTCGAGCAGAGCGGGGATGCTCAGTTCGTGGACGCGCAGTTTCTGTTGATGGGTGTGCAGGTTGTGAGCAGTGCTTTGGCGTGTGTTGTAGGCGTTCGGATATAGCCAATTGCGTCGGATATCGCTGATCTGCTTGTTGAGTACCTGCCATTCGCGGGTCCACTTTTTTAACTTGGTGAATACCTGTTGATCGACTGCAATATGCGCCTTCGAACCAAGCAAAATCTGGCCGATCAACAGGGTGCGAAGCAATGCGACGATATTCTGCTGTTTGCCAAGGGCCATGCGGCTGTCGATGGGTACCCAGGCCAGCAGGATGCTCTCAAGCGTCGTTTTACCTGCGCCGCTGGCCAGTTCGCCGAGGGCTTTGAAGGTGCCCTGAACGGGTTGCTTCAGCGCCTTCATCCACGGCTTGTCGGCAAAGCCCTGGTGATTGAGGGCGCCATTGAGTTCGCCAATACGTGTAGCCAGGTTGGTTACGTCGCCGAGGCCGTTCAATAGCGCGTCGGCCTCTTGGTGCAACGCCTGTTTGAGCGCGGCTGAGAAGCCGTAACGCAAGGTGCCAAACAGTGTGGTGGCGTTAGCTTCCTGCTCGGCCAGCCAGGTGGTGGCTGCGCTGTCCTGGGCGTAAATGATCTGCAGGTTGAGCATGATCGTTTGCAGGTACAGCAGCTGTGTTGGGCGGGTGGTGTCGATAAACAGTTTGGACGGGTCTGTGCCGATATGTGTTGCCCAGAGCTGAAAATCGCGTTGCGTGTCACGTACCTGTTGCAACCGTACGTCTCCGCTTGGCAGATGCTGTTGAAGATACTGGCGCGCGCTGGCCAGATCGACTTCGCGCCGCCATTTGTGGCGATCTTTCCAGGCCTGCGCGGCCTCTTCGGTAGGGGCGCTGCCGTAACGTGCCTCGATCGATTTGCGCATGTCCAGGCTCTTGAACATGTCCGGCAGCAGCAGAAAATCTCCGGGAACGTTGCTGCTGCTGATCTGTGCTTCTTCAAGGATGCATTGCTCGAAGTACGCTTCGACCTCGCTCAGGTACTGGTGCGTGCGAGCCGCATTGCCGCGCACCGACGCTGGCAGTTTTTGCGGGTCGCTCTCGGCACCACACAGTCCGGAGACAGTCTGGGCGATCTGAATCTTGTGTTCGTGCTCGGCTTGCCAGTCGCGAAAAGCCGCCTGATCAGCGGCGAGTTGCATGCCCAAATCGTTGAAAACAGCCAGCGGGTCATCAAGGGCGATGAGCAGGGAACTGTCCTGATCGTCGACGCTGCCTTGCCAAAAAACATCAGCACCCAGTGGTGCCCATAGCGGATGTGTTTCGGCGTCTTCCGACAGAGGGTGAGCAGTGGGGATCGCCGAGTCAGCGAAACGGCCGTCGTCAATGACATGGCCCTTATCGATGTCCGCCACGGCCTCGGCGATCCGGTTCAACGGCAGGGTGTCCGGCTCGGCCATGGTGATGCAGTAGCTGGCCAGGTCGAGCGCTTTCATCCACAGCGCGCGGCTTGGGGCGCTGGAACGCATGTGTTCGCAAATTCGCCACGTCCATTGCTGCAGGGAAAAGGCGATGTGCAGTGTGTTACGTCTCGGGTAGAGCAGAAAGGGCTTGCCATCACTGGGGCCGATTCGCTGATCACTGCCGATCTGCGCGTCCGTCCAGACGATGCGGTTCAGATGGCCGTTGTTTGCTGAAGCGACATATTCATGCAGCGTCCCGGCCGTTTCGTCGAACACATAGACGTAGCCGTCGTACAGCTGGCGAAGGGTGTAGCTGCGTGTTTTCAGTGTCGGCATCAGCGCCCATTTGCCCTGTTTCGGCAATGGCTTCAACTGCTCGGGCGCAGCGTCGTAGCGGGAGCGATCCAGCGCGTAGCGCACCGGCACGATGGCGACGTTCGGCCCTCTGAAAGGGCAAAGGCTGGTGGCTGTCGCCGGGGTCTTGGGAAACAGTGCGGCGCGTCGTTGCTGGTGTGTGCCGTTTTTATCGGTCATGCGGGAAATTCTCTGCGCAGAAACGGGCAATTTCGCCCGCTGTATGCAGAAGTACATTCCAAGATGTGTGCCGTGAAATTTTTTATCTAATTAAAACAGGCAGATAGCGTTAAAAGATTTAAAAAACCTCAATGGGCAGGCAAAAAATGCGAAATATTGCGCAGGCTTTTGCGCATGTATGCGCAAGCTCGTTTAGGTGCTGGAGGGCTTTGTGTACGGGGCGTGACCAGTTTCAGCGGTCATGTGATGCGCAAGAATTTGCACATCACGGTTTTATGCCATGAGCGTGAAGTCAGCCGGGCAGGGCAATTTCCACCTGAATGCTCTTGCGCGCCCTGAATGGGGCGAGCAGTGACTCGTCATCCACCGGGTTAGTGATCAGCGTCCATGGCTGGCGTAACGGTGTCCAGTGCTGCTGACGCGCGCGGCCCAGCTTGGTGATGTCGGCCAGTACGAAGACCTGTGCGGCACGCGCCAGCAGGTTTTCCTTGAGGTACGCCTGCTCGGCGCTGGCCTCGCACAGGCCCAGTTCGGCCACCACGCCGTCGGCACTGATGAACAGTTTGTCGGCGCTCAGATGTTCCAGCGCTGCCTGTGCCGCCACGCCATAAGTCGACATGCTCGATGCCCGCAGTGTGCCGCCCAGCACGGTAATACGGCCATCGGGTATCAGCGCCAGATCGCTGAGTGCCAACAGGTTGTTGGTGATTACATGCAGCCCGCGTCGCTGGTTGAGAATGTGCGCCAGCGCACTGGTGCTGGTGCCGCCTTCAAGAAACAGCGTGTCGTGATCGTTGATATGCGCCAGTGCGGCACGGGCAATGTCCATTTTTTCCTGGCTGTGCTGGCGGCTGCGCTCTTCCAGCGAGGTTTCCGGTTCGCGCTGGCCGACATGCGCCGCGCCGCCATAGGTGCGCAGGATCAAGCCATCTTCGGCCAGGGCTGTGAGGTCGCGGCGTACGGTGGCTTCCGAGACGCCCAGTTGGGCGCACAGCTCGTCCACATTGGATTTGCCGGAAAGAACCAGTTCGAGTATCGCTTGACGACGGTTGGCGACTTTCATTACAGCCCTTGCATTAAAGCCTGGAAACGGGATGCAACATTACAACGACGCACCGCCGCACACCACCAGGCTTTGCCCGGTAATTGCACCCGCGTCGGGGCCAAGCAGAAACGCCGCCAGACCGGCGATTTCATCCGGTTGTACAAAACGGCCGATGGGCGGCTTTCGCGGTGGCGTGCCACTGCGTTCGGGGGCCAGCAACATGGGCGTTTCGGTGGCACCAGGGGCGATCAGGTTGACGGTGATGCCGCGTGGCGCCAGTTCGATGGCCCAGGAACGAACCATGCCTTGCAGCGCCGCTTTGGTGGCAGCGTACTGACTGCGTCCGGCGGCACCCTGCATGGTCCGGCTACCGATCATCAGAATCCGCGAACCGGCGCGCAGCCGTGGGTACAGCGCGTTGACCATGTGACTGGCAGCGGCGACATGCAGATGCCACATGGCCTGGCCATCGGCGTCGTTCAGCTCGCCCAGCGGCGCGGTGCGCATGAAGCCTGCCGCATGAATCAGCGCATCGATGTGTGGCGTCTGTTGCAGCGCCTTGTCCAGCGCGGCGAAGTCATTGAGGTCGCACTCGCGCCAGGTGAAGTTCGGGTGTTGCAGGTCCGGCGCACGACGGCTCAGACCGGTGACCTGCAGGCCCTGTTCCAGCAGGCGCGTGACAATGGCTTTGCCGATGCCGGAGCTGGCACCGGTGACGAGTACGGACTGAATCGGTTCGGGCATGACATCGGTTCCGCAAAGGTGTCGATCGGCAACAGGCCAATCGACGCGGGTGGGTCAGCGGATCGCGTTCAGCGGCAGGTGGACATGCTTGATCTTCTGCCGGAAGTAGGTGAACGCGACGTGCAGGCTGCCATCGGCGGCCTGAATGATGCTGGGGTAGGAGAACTCGCGATTGAGCTTTTCCTGCGAGTTGTTGGTCAGGCAGAAGCCGTCACCCAGCTCCAGGTCAAGCCGGGTTGGCCAGCTGTGCCCGTCGTCGCGGGAGATCGCCAGGCTCATCGGTGCGCGCGGGATGCCCCACACCGCTGCCTTGCCGTCCTGACGTGCGCCCGGTGTGACGCGGTCGTCGCCCTCATCCTCGATTTCGTCGTACAGCGAGGCCCGGCGCTGGGCGTGGCCCTCGGCACTGACCGGGTTGTAGACCAGGGCCAGTTCGTCGGTCGCCAGCTTCACGAACTGGATCGACGAATTGTTATTGGGCAGTTCGGTCGGCGTCGGGGCGCTCCAGGAGCGGCCACGGTCGGTTGAGCGGCTGCTGTAGATGAAGTCCGCCCAGCGGCTGCGGAACAGGCCTAGCAGGCTTCCATCCGGCAATTGATGAACATTCATGTGCACGCTGCCGGTGCTGTCCGGCACGTCATGGCGTGACCAGCTGTGCCCTTGATCGCTGGAGATCATCACCGCGCTGACATCATGGTTGCCGACCCACTTTTCGCCGGGCCCGGTGATGCAGTACCAGACCGGCAACAACCAGTCGCCGTTATCCAGCACCACTGGCGGCTGGCGCACAAAGGTGCCGGGCTCGTCGAACAGGGTGTCGATCGGCCCCCAGCTTTGGCCGTTATCCAGTGATAGACGACGGCGGATGATGGCGGTCTCCTGATTGCCGGAAATCTGTGCTGTCCAGATCAGCCACAACGGGCCACCGGGTGCCTGGAACAGAATCGGGTTCTGTTCCGAGCGGGACGTGTCTTCGGACATTTTCTGTGGCTCGCTCCAGACGCCGGTGGCCGGGTCGCGGCGCGACAGCAGCACGAAGATGTCGGCCATGCCCTCCTGAGTACCGGCGAACCAGGTACACAGCAGCGTGCCTTCGGCCAGCTCGTGCAGGTTCGCGGCATGGTTTTGCGCGTAAGGCGTTGGCAGGAACGCGTCCTGGCGGGTATCAGCGGTTGGCATGGGGAACCTCGGTTTGAGCAGGTTTGGACGACGTGGACTGCGGCAGCAGGCGTTCGATGGCAATGACGATAGCTGGTGTCACCAGCGCGATGTACATGTTGTCGATGCCGTAGGGGTTGTCCAGCAGATACCAGACGCTGGTGGTGATGGCTGAAGCGATCAACCCCAGGGTAGCGCCTCGGCCCGAACCGAAGAACGGCAGGTAGATCGCGATCATGGCGACCACGGCAATCGACAGCCGCAGGGCACGGGTGAAGAACGACAGGTTGAGGATCTCGGGCACGAAGAACACGAAGAACAGCGGCACGAAACCGATCACCAGTGCAATCAGGCGGGTGGTCTTGAACTCCTGATCCACTGACGGCTTGCGCCACGGCACGTAGAAATCACGGACCACCAGCGAGGCAATGGCCAGCGCCACGGTACTGACGCTGACGAAAATCGAGGCAACCAGCGAGATGGTCACCACGCCTGCCATTACCGGGCTCATCGACTGCAGGAAGATCGGCAGGGCGTACAGGCTGCTCATTTCCGGATGCAGGTATTTGGAGGCGACACCGATGAAGCCCAGCGCCAGGGCAATCGGGATGCACAGCAGCGAGGCGTAGAAGGTCGAGCGGCGTGCTGCGTTCTGATTCTGGGTCGAGGAGATGGCCTGAATGATGAACTGCGTGGAGAAAATCGCGCCGACCGTGCCGATGATCCACGCCATGATTTTCGAGCCGCCGATGGCCCCGTCCCACGTGAAGTAATGCTCGGGCATGTTCTGCACTACGGGGCTGAAGCCGCCGGTCATTTTCAACGCCACCCCCAGTACGATCAATACACCGATGTATTTCACGCCGGTGTGCAGGATGCTCATGTAGGCCACGCTTTTCAGGCCGCCAAACACGTAGTACAGCGTGCTGATGATCGCCGTGATGAACGCCGCGGTGGTCAGGTTTATTTTCAGTACTGTGGCAATGGCTGCCGCGCCGCTGACGTAGTTACCGACGTTCACCAGCAACAGCGCGTAGATCATGATGATCGAGACTGCGAGTTTGGTGGAGGTGCCGTACTTTTTGGCGATGAAGCCGGAAATGGTGAACTCGCCGGAGCTATACAGTTTGCGCGCCATCAACAGGCCGAACAGCGGGAAGCCGATGGCGGCGGCGATCACCGACCAGGAGGCGGCGAAACCACTCTCGAATGCGGCCTGCGCCGTACCGACCGTAGACTTGGCACCGATGAACTCGGACATCATCAGCACGCCGACGACGAAGGCGGGCATGGTGCGCGAGGCGACCATGTATTGCTCGCTGGTCTTGCTGCGCAGGCGCATGCTCATCCAGGTGGTTATGACGATATAGACGACCACCATGCCGATGATGATCGAGGTGTCTTGCGCGTTGAAGGTATCCATCAGTCTCGCTCCATTGTTGTTGTTCTGGCGCGTTATGGGGTGCCGCTCGGTTAGGCCGCTGCTGTCAGTGCAGCGGCCTCAGACGGCGATGGAATTGCGGGTTTCGCGTTTACGGGTTGCCAGTTCCACGGCCTGACGCATGGCTTCGATCAGGCTGCGTTCGTCGGCAATGCCTTTGCCGGCAATGTCGAAGGCGGTGCCGTGGTCCACCGAGGTACGAATCACTGGCAGGCCGATGGTTACGTTGACGCCGGCTTCCAGGCCCATGACCTTGACCGGGCCGTGGCCCTGGTCGTGGTACATCGCAACCACTGCATCGAAGTCGCCACGTCCGGCGCGGAAAAACAGCGTGTCGGCGGGTAGCGGGCCTTCCACGCGCCAGCCGCGGGCGTGCAGTTCATCAATCGCGGGCTGAATCTTTGTGGCTTCCTCGCCATAACCGAACAGGCCGTTTTCCCCGGCATGCGGGTTGATGCCGCACACTGCGATCAACGGGTTTTCGATACCGGCGCGGATCAGGGTTTCTCGGGCGCGCTCGATGGTGCGCTTGACCAGCCCTGGCTCGATCCGCGCAATGGCGTCGATGATGCCGATGTGCGTCGTGACGTGAATGACGCGCAAGGTCGGGGTCATCAACATCATCGAGACTTCTTCGATGCCCAGCAGGTGCGCGAGCATTTCGGTGTGGCCGGGGAAGATATGCCCGCCTGCGTGCAGCGCTTCCTTGTTCAGCGGGGCGGTGCATATGGCGTCCAGCTCACCGGCCTGAGTCAGTTGCACGGTGCGCTCGATGTAGCGAAAGGCTGCGTTGCCGGCCACCGCTGACAGTTTGCCATAGGGCAGGTCAGCGGGTATCAGGCCCAGGTCGATGCAGTCCACCGTGCCCTGGGTGAAACGGGCTTCTGCAGGGCTGGCGATGCTGTTGACGCGCAACTGGCTGCCGACGATGCGGTTGGCGTCTTCCAGGCGTTGGGCATCGCCGATCACCAGCGGACGGCAGGTGGCGTACACCGAGGCGTGGGTGAGCATTTTCATGATGATTTCCGGTCCCACCCCGGCGGCGTCGCCCATGGTGATACCAATGACGGGACGTTCAGACAGACGCTCAGACATAGGAAGCTTCCTCGTTGAAAGGGGTGCCGGTCGCAGCCGGTGCATGGAGCATTTGCCAGGCGGTGAGCAAGGTGTCGGGGTTGCCGAACCCCCCGGCTTTGGTCACGACATTGAACGTGTGCTTGCCCAGTCGGGCCTCGGCCAGAACCACGCCGGTGGCCAGTTCGCCAAACAGCGTCAAGCGTTTGATACCCGCTGCAATCAGAATGGCTCTGGCGGTTTCGCCACCGGTGGCTACCACTGAACCGGCATGGGGCAGGGCGGGTGCCAGCCACTGCGCCAGCGCGTTGCTCAACGTGGCCGCCTGCGCCGGGTCGCGTTGTTGTTGATCGAGGCGTACCAGCACATCTCGCCCGGCAGCCAGGTGTTGTTGGAGTTGCAGGTGCGCTGCGGCGCGCTCGGCGTGCGCATCTTCATTGAGTAACGTTGCCGGTTGCAGTATCAGGCACAGTGGCTTGCTGGCCTGTGCGAGCCGGTCGGCCTGGGCCTGGGAATGCCGGGACATGCTGCCTACCACGGTCAGCACCGGTGAGCGCGGCTCGACCTTGATCGGCAAGGCTTCGGCCAGCCCGAAGGCATGCGGCAGATGGCGAGCCAGCCCGGCCGAGCCGACCCAGAACAGTTCGTCATGCCAGGCCACCGATGCCTGGGCCAGTTGCAGCAGGTCACTGTCCAGTTGTGCATCGCAGACCAGCGCCTGCACACCCTGTTCAAGTGCGTTGCGCAATGTGGTTTTGAGCCGTGAAGGATCACGCAGGGTGTCCAGGCCGAGCCACTGGGTACGCAGGCCCTGCGCGACAAACAGATCCAGCAGGTTGCCGGTGCCGTGCAGGTTCTCGTTGCGCCAGACATCGCTCTGATCGACCGGCACACCGTCAATCAATTGCACGCCCTGAACGGTCGTGCGTTTCATGGCCGGGAACGCCGGAGCGACCAGCGCCATGCCGCGCAGGCCTTGCAAGGCATCGACCTCACTGGCGACGTTGCCGCGCAGTGTGGAGTCGATTTTCTTGTACAGCGCCATACCGATTCGGGACTGCTGTTGCAGGGCTGCGCGGTTTTGTTCGGCGGCCTGTTGCGGGTCAAGGCGACGTGAGTCGGCATCAATGGCGATCACCCCCGACAAGTCTTTGGCATTGCCGGTCAGGACCACGTGAGTGTCGATCCGTGAAGCAAAGTCCGCTGCGCAATCGGCTGCCCCCGACAGGTCGTCAGCAATGATCAGCAGGCCCGGAAATTCGGCGCGGCTCATGGCAGCAGGCACCGATACAGTTGCTGGATATCATCCAGGCTGAGGGCTTTGGGGTTGTTGGTCATCAGGCGTGTGACCTTGGAAGCCGCTACCGCCATGTCCGCCAGATGCTCTTCGGCAACCCCGAATTCACGCAGGTTCTGTGGGATGTTCAGCACCTGGGTCCATTGGCGAATCTGTTCGATCAGCTTGTGGGCAGCGGTCTCGTTACTGTCGTCCTGCTGCGCCACGCCGCAAACCAGTGCCGCGCGCTTGAGGCGTTCGGCACAGTTGTCCAGGTTGAAAGCCATCACGTGGGGCAGCAGCATGGCGTTAGCCACGCCGTGGGTGACGTGAAACTTGCCGCCCAGCGGGTAAGCCAGTGCATGCACCGCTGCGGTTCCGGCAGCGGTCAGTGCCAGGCCCCCATACATCGAGCCCAGCAGCATGTCGCCACGTGCGCGAACCGATTCCGGTTGTTGCCAGGCTTCGACAATGCTGCCTGCGATCAGGCGCATCGATTCCAGCGCAAACGCATCGCTGATCGGGTTGGCCTTGGTGGAGATGAAGGACTCCAGCGAGTGGGTGAAGGCATCCATCCCGGTCGCGGCGGTGATCGGACGCGGCAGGCTGAGGGTCAGCAGCGGGTCGAGAATGACCAGCGTGGGCAGCAGATGACGGCTGACGACGCCTATCTTCAGTTCTTCATCGGGCAGAGTGACGATGGCATTGGGCGTCACTTCCGACCCCGTACCGGACGTGGTCGGGACCAGCACCATAGGCTTGCCGGGGTGAGTCACCTTGTCGATGCCCAGCAGGTCTCTGAGCGGTGTGTCGTTGGTCAGCATGACCGCGAACAGCTTGGCGGCATCCAGCACGCTGCCCCCGCCAATCGCGATCAGGGCGTCCGGGGCGTGCGGCGCAACATCCTCGCGGAATACCCGCTCGATATTTTCCAGCGTCGGTTCGATTTCGACGTTATCAAGCATGTGCACACGGATATTCTGCGCACTGAGTTGCTCGGTGACGCGCTGGGTAACCCCCAGGTTATGCATGGCGTTCTGAGTAACCAGAATCACGCTTTTGACCGGCACATCGAGCAGCGGCAGTTTTTCGCTCAGCAGGTCGAGGCTGCCGGGGCCGTGGACCACATGTTTCACAGTCTGGAAGTGGTAGGTAGCAGACATCGCGATTACCTCAGGCTTGGCGGTAGACGGCCAACAGGTTCTGGAGTTTTTCCAGTGCGGCGGCATCAAGCGGCTGCACGGGCGCACGGCATGGGCCGACCGGGACATTGAGCAGTTGCGTTGCGGTTTTCAGCACCACCGGCATGGTGCCCAGCGCGAAGGCATCGCGCAGCGGGCGCAGGGCTTCCTGCGCGGCACGGGCCGCTTCGTGGTTGCCTGACTGGAAGTTGTTCCAGATCGACATGACCACCTCCGGCACGGCGTTGGCGGTTGCAGCAATGGCGCCGTCACCCCCTGCCAGCAGGTTCCAGTAGATCAGCGAGTCGGTTCCGGCGAACACCGCAAAGTCGTCGCTGCGGTACTGCATCATCTGCACCAGTGCGTCGAAATTGCCGGCGCTGTCCTTGATGCCCTTGATCTGCGGATGCTGGCTGAGGGTTGCCACTGCACCGATGCCGATCGACATGCCGGTCTTGGCCGGGATGTTGTACATCATCAGCGGCAGCTCGGAAGCGTCGGCGATGGCGGTGTAGTGCTTGATCAGCTCGGACTGGCTGATGGCGTTGAAGTACGGCGTGATGATCGACAGGGCATCTGCGCCCACATCAATCATCTTTTTGTTCATTTCAATCACTTGATGCGTAGCGAACGCGCCGGTACCGACCACAACCGGCACACGTCCTGCCGCGGCTTCGACAGTGATTTGAGCGATTTTGAGTTTTTCCGATTCGGAAAGGGTAAAGAATTCGCCATTGGTGCCCAGTACGAAAAGCCCGTGAACGCCTGCATTCAGGAGGTTTTCGATCAGATTGCGCAGGGCCTGCTCGTCGAGTTGCTGATCAGCGGTGAAGGGTGTGACCAGAGCTGGAATGATGCCGCGAAATTGCATGGCCAGGTTCTCGTTTTATTTTTAGTAAAACGATATTGATTGAATCAATCGTTGCTGGCAAGCGTTATGATCGTTTTTTTCATGTGTGGGTAGGGTTTCTGCCTGAAAGTGACAGGTTCAATCAAAAAGCCAGGCACATGGCCTGGCTCAAGAGAATGGTGTGGTCAAGTTTCAGGCGGTCGCCTCAACCTTGCCTGCCGACTGACGACTGACTCGCAAGGCCACCAGGCTGCCGACGATGGTCAGCGCGGCCAGCGAGTACAGCGCCAGAGTGGTCGAGCCGGTCTGGTCCTTGATCCAGCCCACCAGATACGGGCTGAGGAACCCTGCCATCTGGCCGATCGAGTTGATCAGCGCCAGCCCGCCCGCTGCAACGCTGGCGCTGAGCAGTGCGGTTGGCAAGGGCCAGAACATTGGCAGGCTGGTGAGGGCCCCCATGGTCGCGATGGTCAGGCCGAGAATGGCGATGATGGGCACTGTCGCGAAGTTGGCGGCGATGATCAGGCCTGTGGCGCCCATCAGCATCGGCACCACCAAATGCCAGCGGCGCTCATTGCGCAGGTCGGCGGAGCGGCCGACCAGCAGCATGAACACGCCTGCCATCAGGTAGGGCACGGCGCTGATCCAGCCGATCACCAGGGCATCGCTGAAACCGAGATTCTTGATGATTGACGGCAGCCAGAAGTTGATTGCGTAGACACCGCTCTGAATGCAGAAATAGATAAAGCCCAGAATCCATATGAGCGGCATGCTCAGCACCGAAGCCACCGAGCTTTTACCCTGCACCGGGCGGCTGAGTTCATCGTTGGTGATGTCGGTCTTGACCCGCTGGCGCTGCTCGGGCGTCAGCCAGCGTGCGTCCTCGACCTTGTCACATAGCAGAACGAACGCCAGCACACCAAGCGCCACGGTCGGCAGGCCTTGAATCAGGAACATCCACTGCCAGCCCGCCATGCCGCCCTGACCCGCGGCGAAGTGGTTGAGGATCCAGCCGGAAAACGGACCGCCCAACAGCCCGGAGACCGGAATAGCCGACATGAACAACGCCATGATCCGCCCGCGCCGCTGGTTCGGGTACCAGCGCGAGAGGTACAGCACGATACCCGGGAAGAAACCGGCTTCTGCCATGCCGGTCAGAAAGCGCAGCACGTAGAACTCGACCGGCGTGGTGACGAACAGCAGGCAGGTCGAGAAGATGCCCCAGGTAATCATCATCAGGCCGATCCAGCGGCGCGGCCCGAAGCGGTTCAGCGCCAGATTGCTGGGCAGGCCGCACAGCACGTAGCCAATGAAGAAGATACCGGCACCGAGGCCGTAGACCGTCTCGCTGAAACTCAGGGCGTCGAGCATCTGCAGCTTGGCGAAGCCGACATTCACGCGGTCCAGGTAATTGAACAGGTAGCAGATGAAGATAAACGGAATAAGGCGCAGGGTGATGCGACGGTAGACATGATTGCCGTCAGCGTCGCCCGCCTCGTGGGCCGAGGTAGCGGTCATGGCGTGTGTTCCTCTGTGCTTGTTGTTTTTATACAGCTATGGAGCTGTCGGGTGCACTGCCGATCATAGGGCGATGTCCATAAAAACGCTTTGGGGTTTTGCACGGCTGTGAAGGGTGTGCGTTGTGTGATTGCACAACGTAACGCTCTGCGCTGGCCTGCATCAGGTGGCTGCGCGTCCTCTTGGCGACACGGCTCAAGACCGGACGCAACAGGTGAAATACGCTACTCAATCGCCTCATATGGCAAACCCACATAATTTTCCGCAATGGTCCTGCGCCCGGCTTGCGAGCCGACGTAGTAGTCCAGTTCGGTCTGCTGGATGCGCTGGCTGAACGCATCGGTGTCGGGGAAGTTGTGCAGTACCGAGGTCATCCACCAGGAGAAGCGCTCGGCCTTCCACACGCGGCGCAGGCAGATTTGCGAATACTTTTCCAGCAGGTCGGTGCGGCCCTCGCGGTAAACCTTGAGCAAAATCCGGTACAGCGTGCTGACGTCACTGGCCGCCAGGTTCAGGCCCTTGGCGCCGGTAGGCGGGACGATGTGAGCAGCATCGCCGAGCAGGAACAGACGGCCGTACTGCATGGGCTCCACCACGAAGCTACGCAGCGGCGCGATGCTTTTCTCGATGGACGGACCGGTCACCAGGCGGTCTGCCAGATGCTCGGGCAAACGGGCTTTGAGTTCGGTCCAGAAGCGTTCATCCGACCAGTCTTCGACCTTCTCTTCGGCACTGACCTGCACGTAATAGCGGGTGCGAATGGCCGAGCGCATGCTGCACAGGGCAAAGCCGCGCGGGTGATTGGCGTAGACCAGCTCCTCATTGACCGGCGGCGTGTCGGCCAGCACGCCCAGCCAGCCAAACGGGTAGACGCGCTCGAAGATTTTCAGCGTTTCAGACGGGATCGATTGCCGCGATACACCATGGAAACCGTCGCAGCCGGCAATGTAGTCGCAGTCCAGGCGCACGGTTTCGCCGTCTTTCACGAACGTCACGTAGGGGCTGTCGGTCTTTGGATCGTGGATGTTCACATCGGACGCGTCATAGACAGTCATCGCGCCTGCCGCCCCGCGCGCAGCCATCAAGTCGCGGGTGACTTCGGTCTGGCCGTAGACCATCACGGTTCTGCCACCAGTGAGGGTTTTCAGGTCGATGCGTTCGCAGCGGCCGTCGAAGGCCAGCTCGAAACCGTCATGAATCAAGCCCTCGGCGTCCATTCGTTCGCTGACGCCTGCTTCACGCAACAGGTCGGTCATGCCTTGCTCAAGCACGCCGGCGCGGATGCGCGAGAGGATGTAATCGGGGTCCTTGCGCTCGACAATCACGTTGTCGATGCCGGCACGCTGCAGCAGTTGGCCCAGCAGTAGCCCTGAGGGGCCTGAACCGATAATGGCAACCTGGGTTTTCATGGCGATGGTCCTGTTTTTGATCCCTGCCAAGCGTCATCAGCGGGATATGATTGTTTTTGTCTCTTGCATTTTTAATGGATGCCATCGAGATAAGAAGGCAATATTCGACGCATTCTCTGGACTTTTCGAGGATCCGGACGGGGGAGCGACACATGGCCAGACCTGCCACTGCAACGATACCGGTGTTCAAGCTTTACGGGGAAACAGCCGCCTGGCCGACGCCGGACCTGATCCATTGCGAGTCGATCCCCGAGCGCAGCAAGATCCACGAATGGGAGATCAAGCCGCATCGGCATGGAGATCTGGTGCAGTTGCTGTATGTGCAGTCCGGCAGGGCGATGCTCAAGGTCGAGGATGTGGTCACCGAGGTCGGGACACCTTCGCTGCAGGTGGTTCCGGCGTTAAGCGTGCACACCTTCAGGTTCGCCGAAGACATTCAGGGGCACATTCTCAGCCTGGCCAAACCGCTGGTAGAGCAGCTTGAGGCTGCGCTGGATATTTCCGCGCTGAACACAGCGCGGTGTTACTCATTGGGGGCGGACAGCCATTACGTTGATACGCTGTTCAGCGCCATCGCCCGCGAGTACCGGCAGCCCAGAGCTGGCCGCGATCTGATGCTGCATTCCTTGATCAACGTGCTGGTGGTCTGGCTCAGTCGGCGCAGCTGCGGGCATGCTGGCGAAGAAATTTACGCCATGGACCGTGGTCGTGAGCATTTGCAGGTGTTCATGCATCAGTTGGAGGCGAGTTTTCGCGAGCACTGGTCCATTCACCAGCATGCGCAGGCCATGGGCATCAGCGCCGCGCATTTGAATTCGCTGTGTCGGCGCCTGTGCAACCAGTCGGCCTTGCAGATCATCAGCCAGCGGCTGTTGCTGGAGGCCAGGCGCAACCTGATCTACACCACCATGACCATCAATCAGGTGTCCGACAGCCTCGGGTTTTCCGAGCCCGCTTATTTTTCGCGCTTCTTCAAACGTGCTACCGGGCAGTCACCCAAAGCGTTTCGGCAACAGAAATAGAAACGGGGCGCTCAAGGGCGCCCCGCTTGCCTGCCGGTTATTGCCGTGGGATCAGGCCACGACCTGATAACACGGCACGTAGGCCGCGCCACCGGGCAACTTCATCCGGTGCTGATCGACAAACGCCTGCAGCAGCTTGTCCAGCGGCCCCATGATCGAAGGATCGCCCTGAATCTGATAAGGCCCGTGCTCCTCGATCAGGCGAATGCCCTTGTCCTTGACGTTGCCCGCCACAATCCCGGAAAACGCCCGGCGCAGGTTGGCGGCCAACTCGTGAGTGGGCACGTCGTGGTTCAGTTGCAGCTTCGACATGTTCTCGTGAGTCGGATCGAAAGGGTGCTGGAAGCTTTCTTCGATCTTCAGCAGCCAGTTGAAGTGAAACGCGTCATTACGCTCGCGGCGGAACTGCTTCACTTCTTTCAGGCCTTGAGTCATCTGCCGGGCGACGTCTGCCGGGTTGTCGATGATGATCTGGTAATGACGCTGCGCTTCTTCACCCAGCGTGGCACCGACGAACGCGTGCAGCTGTTGCAGGTACGGCTCGGTATTTTTCGGACCGGTCAGGATTACCGGGAACGGCACGTCCTTGTTGTCCGGGTGCATGAGAATGCCCAGCAGGTAGAGGAATTCTTCAGCCGTGCCTGCACCACCTGGAAAGATGATGATGCCGTGGCCGACGCGCACGAAGGCTTCGAGACGTTTTTCGATATCCGGCAGGATCACCAGTTCGTTGACGATCGGGTTGGGTGCTTCGGCAGCAATGATGCCCGGCTCGGTCAGGCCCAGGTAGCGACCGCCGACAATGCGTTGCTTGGCGTGGGCAATGGTCGCGCCTTTCATCGGGCCTTTCATCACGCCAGGGCCGCAGCCGGTGCAGATATCCAGGCTGCGCAGGCCCAGTTCATGGCCGACTCTCTTGGTGTATTTGTATTCTTCGGTGTTGATCGAGTGACCACCCCAGCAAACCACCATCTTCGGCTCTACGCCAGCGCGTAGCGTGCGGGCATTGCGCAGCAGGTGGAACACGTAATCGGTGATGCCCTGAGAATTGCTCAGGTCGATGCGCTGGCTGTCCAGTTCGCTTTCGGTATAAACGATGTCACGCAGGGCGCTGAACAGCATCTCGCGGGTGCTGGCGATCATCTCACCATCAACAAACGCATCGGCCGGAGCGTTGAGCAGCTCCAGGCGCACACCGCGGTCCTGCTGATGAATCCGCACTTCAAAGCTTTCGTACGCCTCAAGAATGGTCTTGGCGTTATCGACGTGGGCGCCAGTATTGAGAATGGCCAGGGCGCACTGGCGAAACAGGGTGTAGGTGCTGCCTGAACCGGCCGCGCTGAGTTGCTGCACTTCACGCTGGGACAGGGTTTCAAGGCTGCCTTTCGGGCTTACGGTGGCGTTAATCACTTGTCTTGGGATCATTCTATTTTCCATTAGAGCGATGCAGTCGAGCATCAGGATGGTGAACATCGAGAACATTCACCCCTGTGAGGCCTTTTCTACAGCACTTGGCCGGGAAAGCAAACGTCGGACCGCGCACGACCCGTGTTTGTGGCCTGCTGCGTCATGGCGGGAGTGGAGCGGGAGCCGAATTCGTTTGAAAGCAGGCACTTGCTCTGCATGACCGTGCGGCTGAATTTTGACGCAGACAGGGGGCGATAGTGAACCTGACCCCTTTAACAGAGTCTGTTAGCTGATGGACTTTCTGGACGGTCTGCACGAAAGGGATCATCAGGTGCTTTTTCAGAACGCCTGATTGGCAGACACCCCGTCCGGGCAGGAGTTGCAAAACCTTCGATTGCCTGCCGCTCCCATCCTTAGCCGGCCCGTTAAACGAGGCTTTATTTTCATTTCAGATAAAGATAATTATCGCCATGTCTCGTCATTTTTCTGCACTTCTTTCCCGTGCCCCTGGCCTGTTCGCCGTTTCGCGTCGCTTGCTCGGCGCAGGCCTGTTTGGCGCTGCATTGACCGTTGTCGTTCCTGGCAACGCACAGGCTGCGGACAGCGATCGCTGGGTCAGTGACAGCCTCACCACGTATGTACGCAGCGGACCGACCGATGATCATCGCATAGTGGGTACGCTGAAATCCGGGCAGAAGGTCGAGCTGCTCAGCTCCTCGGGCAAGTTCAGCCAGGTGCGCGGCGAAGGCGGTTCCACAGTGTGGATCCCCAGCACTGACCTGCAGGAGGTGCCTGGCCAGGCCGAACGTGTGCCGCAACTGACTCAGCAGGTCACCGAGCTGACCGATCAACTGGCAGGCATCGACAATACCTGGAAGACCCGCGTGCAAGGCATGCAAGAGACCCTTGATGCGCGCAAGAAACTGGTCGACGAACTGGAAGCCCGCACCAAGACCCTCAACGATCAACTGGCTGATTCTCAGGCCGAATTGCGTGCCACTCAGGCGCGGCTCGGCGACGAGAACAAGCAGGTAATGATGCGCTACATGGTTTATGGCGGCAGCATTGCCGGTGCAGGCCTGCTGGTGGGTCTGATCCTCCCAGCGCTGACCAAGGGCCGCAAGAAGAACGATGGCTGGGTGTAAACCTGCCTGAAACATCTGCTCATGCCCGCGCCGCGCGCTGGCATGAGCGATAGGTGACGAGCCTCCCCGAAAACTCCCTTCCTGCTCCCGCAATTACGATCCAGCCCGCAAAATTTCTGCATGCCTGCCGCCCGGACAATGCGCGAAGTTGATGTTCGTTCTACAGTTTCTGCCCGTATGGTCGAAAAACTGAGTGTTGCCCCGAACCGCGTGGCTTGTTGCGGGGAGGGCGGTAACGGCGAACTGTTTTATGGCATGTTGCCATCAGTTATTATATGCGTCCTGAAAAATGGGCTGCCGAGTCGGGTCTGAGTGGTTTTCAGGCCGTGGGTCTCATATTTTCACCCTCTCCTGTGCAGGAATCCGGATGCTGGCGTACAACCAAAAAAGCTTTCTTATCGTTGATGACTTCTCTGACTTTCGCAGTTCAGTGCGGTCGATGCTGCGTGAACTGGGCGTCAAGGAAGTGGATACCGCCGACACCGGCGAGCAGGCGCTGCGCATGTGCTCGCAAAAGCGTTATGACTTCGTATTGCACGACTTCAACCTGGGTGATGGCCGCAAGAATGGCCAGCAGGTGCTGGAAGACTTGATGATCGAGCGGCTGCTGAGCTACGAAAGCGTGTTCATCATGGTCACCGCCGAAAACAGTCAGGCGATGGTCATGAGTGCGCTTGAGTGGGAGCCGGACGGTTACCTGACCAAGCCGTTCAACCGTGCCGGGCTGGCCCAGCGCCTGGAAAAGCTGGTGCAGCGCAAGACCCTGCTCAAGCCGATTCTGCAGGCCCTCGACCGGCGCAAACCGGCCGAGGTACTGGCCGCGTGCAACAAGCTGATCGAGCAGGACCCGCGTTATGCGCCGTTGTGCTTGCGCTACAAGGCGGATGCCTTGCGGGACTTGAAGCAGAACGAGCCACTGGAAGCCTTTCTCAAGACCATTCTGGCTGATCGTGCCACGCCATGGGCTTATGGCGCATTGGGCAGTCTGCTGCTCAAACGCGGCAAGACCGCCGAAGCGCAGGCTGTCTATGAACAGGCAATCAAGGCGTTTCCGGCCATGCCGGCGCTGTTCGACGGTCTGGCTGATGTGCTGGTAGCGCTTGGCGATGCCAAACGGGCGCAAACGGTGCTGGAAAGTGCCGTGCGCCTGTCGCCGCTGGCAGTCCGTCGACAGAAGCTGCTGGGCAAGCTGGCGCTGGGCAACGAGGATTTTGAGAGTGCCTCGAAAGCCTATCGCCAGGCGGTTTCCCAAGGCCAGCATTCGCGCTTCAAGGACCCGGAAACCAACCTGGGTCTGGCACATGCTCTGATCAGCAAGGGCGGCGAGCAGGGGCTGGATGCGCGCACGCGTGTCGAGATCAACAACGCCCTTGTCGACGTTGCCAAGGAGCATACCGACGACGAAGGTCTGCAAGTGCGCACCCGGCTGATGAAGGCTGCCAGCCTGCAGCACTCGGACCCGGAAACCGCAGCCAAGCTTACCGAACAGGCGATGGCCAGGCTCGATGGCATGGAGCAGGTGCTCAGCGCCGATGCCGCCCTGATGGTGGCTGCGCAGCTCAAGAAACTGGGCCAGGAAGAAGCGGGTGCCAGTGTTTTGAAGAGCTGTGCTGAAGCCTATGGCGATGATCCTGCGGTGATGAAAAGCGTCGCCAGCATGACCGACGATCCCGCGATTCTGGGAGCCAGCAAGGCTGCCGTCGATTTCAACCTGCAAGGTGTGCGCAGTTACAAGGCCGGCAACCTCACCGAGGCGCAGGCGTTTTTTCGCAGCGCGCTGGGCTTGCAGCCGAAGAACATCAGTATTGTGCTGAACATGGTGCAGTCGCTGCTTCATCCGGGGCAGAACCTCGGGCAGGCCGGCATTGACGAGTGCCGTGCCAGCCTGACCATGCTGGGCAAGATTCCGGAAAGCGATCCGCGTTATGAGCGTTACCAGAAACTCAGGGAGAGGGCGTTTGGCGCATGAGTGAAGAGACAGAGCAGGGCCTCGACTTTTCCATGGTGATCGCCTCCACCGTACATGACATGAAAAACTCGCTGGCGACCCTGACACAGGCGCACAGCGAGTGGCTGGCGAAGCTTTCCGGTCAGCAGCGTGACACGCCGGAACATGGGGTCATCGACTATGAGTTTGCCAACCTCAATGGCATGCTCGTGCAGTTGCTTGGCCTTTACAAACTCGGGGTCAACCAGCTGCCGTTGCGTCCGGATTACCATGAACTGGACGATTTCATCGAAGCGCAGCTGGCGCACCATCAGGATGTGCTGGCCAGCCGCGGTATCGCCGCGCGCTATGAAATCGATGACATGAGCCCCTTGGGCTTTTTTGACCGTGAACTGGTGGGCTCGGTGGTCGGCAATATCATCGTCAATGCCATCGGCTTTGCCCGCGAGCAGATCGTGATCAGCGTGGGTGAAGAAGGCGGTCAGTTGAAGATCACCCTCAATGATGATGGTCCCGGTTACCCGGCGTATCTGATCGAGCGTCAAACCGAATACGTGCAGGGCATCAATCAGGGCAGTGGCAGCACCGGCCTGGGCTTGTACTTTGCTGCGCACATTGCCCGGCTGCATGTGCGCAACGGCATGCGCGGGCGAATCGAAATCGCCAACGGCGGCGTGCTGGGCGGGGCGATGTTCAGCATTTATCTGCCCTGAAACCCGAACTGCAATTGCTGCGAAATATGAGATAGTCGCGCACCAGCATAATATTGACGCGGTGCCGCGCACTTGCGTTAGCCCGTTGTCGATAAGCCTGTCATGTTTTTGACTTTGGTGTCCTCAATGCCTGCCTTTTGCCCCTGTCCAGCCCGGTAACAGGGGCTTCCCCGTATGCTCAATGGCTTGGTTCGATTATTGCTAACGTCCTGTCAGGCGCTGGCTTTGGTCCGCGCAGCGTTTTAATCCAATAGCAGGCTGTCCGGGAGCATCGAGATGGAAGACACAGTACTCAGGCTGATCGAAGAAGCGATGGAAGCAGACGAAGGCACCTTGAGCAAAGGACAAAGTCTGGATTGGGACTCCATTGCGGTCCTGACCTTCATGTCGCTTGCGAATGAAAAACTGGACAAGAACCTCTCGGCCAACCGTCTCAACGCTTGCAAGAGTGTGGATGACGTCATCGGTCTCGTTACAGAGTCATAAACGATCAGGGGCTTTCCAGGCGGTGCCGGTCAGCCCAGAAGAGGAACGTTGGGTGGTGAGTAATCCGTTTTCATTGAGCGGCAAATTGATCATGGTCACAGGTGCCTCTTCCGGCATCGGCAGCCAGGTTGCGATATGGCTGAGTCAGCAGGGCGCCCGGGTGGTGCTGGTTGCCAGGAACACCGAGCGGCTTGAAGCGACAAGGCGTCAGCTTCACGGTGAAGGTCACGGGGTCGAGCCTTTCGATTTGCTTGACGGGTATGCTATCCCGGCCTGGATGAAAACCCTGGCCAGGACCTACGCGCCCTTCGACGGGCTGGTGCATGCCGCCGGTGTACAGATGCCGCTACCGATTCGAGCCCTGGCAATCGAGCAATGGGAAACGGTATTTGCCACCAACGTGACCTCTGGCTTTTCGCTTGTAAAGTCATTCAGGCAGAAAGGAGTCTTCGTTCAAGGGGCCAGTATTGTTCTGCTTTCATCGGTGATGGCTCAGGCTGCCCAGCCTTCCCTGATGGCCTACTGCGCCAGTAAAGGCGCAGTGGAATCGATGGTCCGCGCTGCGGCACTTGAACTGGCCAGAGACGGAATAAGGGTCAATGCCATTGCGCCGGGCATAGTGCGAACCGAAATGACCCGCAAGCTTGAAGATCTGGTCGGTATCGATTCCATGGCCGTGGTTGAGCAGAAGCACCCGCTGGGGTTTGGTGAGCCGCTGGACATAGCCTATGCGGTCAATTACCTGTTGTCTCCGGCGGCTCGCTGGGTGACCGGAACATCGATGGTTGTGGATGGAGGATACCTTGCGCAATGAATGCCAATAGATTGCTCATCGTAGGTGCCGGTGCTTTCGGCCGTGAAGTGCATGCGTGGCTGACGGATTGGGTAGAGAAGAACCCTGGATGGCTCATCGCCGGATTCATCAATGACGGCCCCGGCTCGACCGAACGCTTTGACCATTATCCGCCTGTCGTTTCGACGGTGGATGGCTACCAGCCAAAGCCCGAAGAGTATCTGGTCTGTGCGATCGGAGACCCGAGCGGCAAGCGGCTGGTCGTGGAAAAACTCCTCGCGAGGGGCGCGCAATTTTTCACCCTCATTCACCCCTCGGTCATCATTGGCGAAAATGTTTCCATTGGCCAGGGTGCGGTGATCTGTCCTTCAACGGTGCTCACGGTCGATCTTCGCATCGGCGCATTTGTAACCCTCAATATCGGTTGTCTGGTGGGGCATGACGCAGACATCGGCGACTTCTCCACCTTGAGTGGGCATTGCGATATCACTGGCGGCGTCGTGCTGGAAGAGGGTGTTTTCATGGGGACGCATGCCAGCGTCCTGCCAAAGGTAAGAATCGGCAAAAAGGCTGTGGTCGGAGCGGGTAGCGTTGCAATACGCAATGTAGCCGCTGGCACTACAGTATTCGGTGTACCTGCCACACGCATATCGGGGTAACGCTCATGGGCGCTCATGCCAGGATCGTGAACATAGAATATGAACTGCCTGCTCATTCGCTGGACAATGAGACACTGGCGCGCGAATTTCCCGAATGGGATGTCGAGAAAATCTTCTCGAAGACCGGTATTGGCGAGCGGCGTATCGTCGACAAGGATGAAACTGCGTCCGACCTTGCGTACCGCGCCTGCGAGAAGTTGTTTCTCAACGGAGATATTCAGCGCAGCGAAGTAGACGCGTTGATTTACTGCACGCAAAGCCCGGATTATGTATTGCCCGCCACCGCCTGCATTCTGCAGCACCGTTTGCAGCTCCCCACCCACTGCGCCGCCTTCGATTTCAATCAGGGCTGTTCAGGCTACATTTACGGGCTTGGCATCGCCAAAGGGCTGATCGAGTCAGGGCAATGCCGGAATGTGTTACTGGTGACGGCGGAAACCTACAGCCGCTACATTCATCCGCAGGACAAAAGTGTTCGTACCCTGTTCGGTGATGCCGCGGCCGTGACCCTGCTCAGCGCGACCGAGGGCGGGCCTTTCCTGGAGCGTTTTCGTTATGGCAGTGACGGCTCCGGGGCGGAAAACCTGATGGTCCCGATTGGCGGCGCGCGAAGACCCTCGGCGGAAAACCCTCAGCCTGCCGAGTATCAGGATGACGGCGGCAGTGTGCGTACCGATGCACACCTGTACATGAATGGCCCGGCGATTTTCGAGTTTTCCATGACCCGCGTACCGCAGTTGTTCGCGTCGTTGTTCGATGACGAACTGGGTGTGGCCAATGTCGATCTGTTCGTGTTTCATCAGGCCAACCACTTCATGCTGGATGCCCTGCGTCGGCGTTTGAAGTTGCCGGTCGAGAAGTTCGTTTCTGCCTTCCAGCACTGTGGCAATACGGTGTCGTGCACCATTCCCATTGCGCTGAAGGAGTCCTTGAACCGGGGTACGCTGAAACCGGGCGACCGGGTTGCTGCGGTCGGGTTCGGGGTGGGCTATTCGTGGGGGGCTTGCGTCATACGCTGGTAAACATCGTCGCTCTGCGTCACCGCCCGGACGCAGAGCTTGTTGTTGGTTTTAATCCTTCTCTGATGAGCCCTTCAGCCAGGCATCGCGCCAGGCTTGCAAGTGATCGGCCTCAAGCATCCAGTTATCGATGACTGCCTGCCTCAAGGCATCGCCCTTGCGTGCGCACTCATCCAACTGATCAATGTGTTGCTCGATGGCACTGATCCAGGCATTGGTTTCGTTTTCCACCCGAGTGACGGGCAGGTCTTCAGGCACGCTGAGCACATCACTGCAAATTACCGCAAAACCGCAGGCACCGAACTCCAGCAAGGCCACCGGGCTTTTGCTCCGGTTGACCAGGTTCAACTCGGCCGGCACCACTACCAGATCCAGATTCAGACTGGCCAACGCCTCAGGGAACAATGTGCCCTCCACGGGCGAACGCAGTTCATGAATGTAAGGGCGTAGCCAGCGCGTGCAAGGTCCCATGATGACCCATTCAACACGATCTGCCAGCGCCTTTATGGTTTCTGACAGAATCAGCAGATCGCCTGTTTCTGTCGCCGTGCCTACCCAACCTACACGAGGTCTGGGGCGAGTCTGGCGCTGGCGTCGCAGATTGCGCCACGGATCAGGCGCAAGTCGGGTTTCAACCACCTGAACGTTGGGGTGTGAGCTCTCCAGTAGCTCCGCCAGCGCTGTTGTGGGGACGGTGATCAAATCTGCCCTGGCCAGCCCGTGGCGCAGGGAAGCCTGCACTGTAGCGAGTGGCGCAGCGCTCTTGTCGATTTCAGCGTACGCCGGGTAGTGCGGCAGATCGTAGGCCACCCAGGCGTTGGTGTGGTCCTTGATCGCGTTGATGCTGGCAATCAGGCTTTCATTTACCGGCCTCTGGATGACCACTGCATCCGGGCTGAGCCTGGCAATTTCCACGAATGGAAGCGGCGCATGGCTGATGATGCCGTCTGCCTCGCGCTCGGCGCTCAGGCTTTGCAGCGCGGTGCTGATGCGATTGCCGGCAGCCGCATGATTGCAGGGCAGAGCAAGGACCACCGGCAGTGGACGGTGGGTCAACGGCCGCCAGCTCAACTGCGGGCTGCTTTGGGCGACGAAACTGTCAGTCAGCGTCAGGTTCTTGTTGTATGCAGGGTCCCAGGCCATGTAATGCAGCCAGCGGTGGTAGAGCGCGCGCGTCGCGAAATCCAGTGCTTCAGCGTCGCTCTGTGCGTCGTCCGGGCGCAGCGCAACGATGGCGTGCGGTGTCCAGACGACCAGATGCCCGGTGCTGCGCGCCTTCAGGCACAGGTCCACGTCATTGAAGTGCAGGGGGAACAAGTGTTCGTCCAGGCCTTGAACCTCTTCATGCACAGACTTGCGAATCATCAGGCAGGAGCCGCTGACAGCGCTGTAGTTCTGGTCTGTTTCCAGACGTTGCGCATCGCTCGCAGACCCTGCGATGTCGCGGGCAGTGACAGTGGCAGCGGTGCCATTGAGGCCCATGATGATGCCGGCCTGCACGACATTGCCATCCGTCGAAATGAGTTTCGCGCCGACAACGCCCACTTCAGGGCGCAGTGCGTGGTTGAGCAGGTGGTTGAGCCAGTCCTGCTGGATGATCAGGGCGTGGTTGTCGAGCATCACAAGATAGTCGCCCAGCGCGTGTTCGGCTGCGGAGTTGAGCAGCGCCGACGGGCTCAGTGCCTGTTCGTGGCGAACGATGCGGATCCGTTCCGACTGCATTGATTCGATGGTCGCCAGCCATTGCGTGGTCTGTGCCGACTGGCTGTTGTTGTCGCAAATCAGAATTTCATAGTGCGGATACGTCGTGTTTTCCAGAATGCTCTCTACGCAGGGCAGCAGCGTTTCGAGTTGATCCTGCGAGGTAACGAGAATGGAGACCAGAGGCTGATCGGCATGGCCGTAATCGATCCGGTAAAGTCCCGATTCCAGCGCATGCACCTTACTGCCTGCGTAGCCACGCACGTGCAGATGCCGTTGCACGGTGCGCGCCTGATCGTAGTTCTCCTGTGCCTGCCATAAGGGCGAGATGATCATCGGCTCGCAAGAGTGCGCAAATTCGGTATAGCCCGAACCCTCGATCATGCGCAGGATCAGGTCGAGTTCAATGGCCTGCGCGTGGGCTGGGTCGAAGCCGCCCACCTCCAGAGCTTTTTCACGATTGAACAGCCAGTTGCGGCTGGTTGCCGCCGGGCAGGTGAGCAGGTAATCCAGGCTGAAGTCCGGGCGAAAGGCCAGATGGGCACCTGCCTGCGCATGCAGGGTCACTTCGTCGCCGAACACTGCACAGGCTTCGGGTATTTCGATCATTTTCATGACAGCGCACAGCAGGCCGCTCGAGGTGAACGTCGTGCCAGCGTCGACCAGGATCCACCACGCTTGATCGTTTTCCTGCATCAGCGCGTTGATGACCGTTGCACGGTTTTCCATGCTGGCATCCCGCCAGGGCAGTTGCGCTTGCAGCGGCGTCTGCTGGTCCCGGTCGTAGTCGGCAAGGACAAAAACCTTGAGCTTGTCGAGCAGTGGCGCATCGGACGCCAGGCTTTGCAGCGTGCTCAGCACGCTCTCGGGCTGCTGATTGAAATCCGACACGACAATCGCAATTGCAGGGCCGCCGTTGTGTTGTTGCAGGTGCTCGTTGAGCAACGCATGCTGGGCTGGCGTAGGTCGGCGCTGAGCGAGCCAGCCGGCGACACGGGTATTTCGAACAGTAGCTTCGGGCCTTCTGTCGAAGTAGGCCAGCAGGTCCATTTCCTGAATATTGTCGCGTTGTGACAGCGGAGCAACCTTGACCTTGCCATTGAACTCGTCAGGCCTTACCCAGCCCAGCTCTGCGGGAATGCGCCTGAAGTTGGCGTGACCCTCGCGAGGCAGGGTCGGGTCTTTTCTGAATGCCTCGCTGCTCTGCTGATCCGACACCCGAAAATAGGACAGCGGGCGGGCGAGCATCGCCAGGTTGCCATGACGCAAGAGCTTTGCGTACATGGCCAAATCACCCAGCCCCCAGATCAGCACTTGTTGCAGAGACATGATGTCCTGTCCGAATACCAGCAGGTCTTCGCGACGACACATGACTGCACTGGGCTCGCCGACGAAGTTGATCGGGTGACTGGCCAGAAAGGACACCAGCTCCGGACCGTCCAGAACGACGTTTTTGCCGAATGGGTAGGCCGTGTAGAGGTTGTCTGCCAGCAGAGTGCCGTTGGCGTCGATCCTCTTTCTGGTCGCGGACACCACTTTGATGTCTGGGCTGTCGTGCATGACATCGAACATCAGGCGCACGCAGTCCGGGAGAAGGATGTCATCGTCGTAGAGAAACTTGATGTACTCACCGTGCGCACGCGCTATGGCGTGTGCGATGTTGTGAGGTTCGCCCAGCGGCGTTGCGTTTTTGAAATAGTGAATGGGCCAGCGGCTGTCCGGGCTGAGCTTTTCGACAATAGCCTTGATGCCATCGTCACGGCAGTCGTCGGTGATGATGATCTCGATGTCGTCGTGGTTCTGGCGCAGAGCGCTGGCAAGCGCTGCTTCGAAGAAAGCCGGTTTGTAAGCGGGGATGACAATACTGACCAGGCGTGAAGAACTCATCGCAATACCACTTTTGAAAAATTTTTAAAACCAACCGGGCAACGCAGTCGGCGTCCATGATCTGCAGTCGTTTTCAGCTTTTTCGGCCTATATACAAAACTGACTGTTCCGTAATGCCGTGCTGCTTGAAGACGCCTTCACCGAATGCCTGCGAGCCGAGGGCCTTCACGTCGAAACCGGCCTGCGTCAAACGGGACTGGAAGTCTTGCCTGGCATACATCCGCACATGATCGTCCTGGCCGAAGCGCGCCCAGCGCTCATCGACGCTTGGCTCGTCCGGGTCTTCTTCGGTTTCGGTGGCGGTCAGCAGAATCGGCACCATCAGGATGGCAGAGCCGCCTTTGGCCAGTACCCGAAACAGTTCGGACATGGCCTTGCGGTCATCAGGTACGTGCTCAAGTACGTGCGAGCACACGATGAAATCGAAGGACTCGTCGGCATACATGTGCATGTCCATGATGTCGACCACGTCATCAGCCAGCGGCGAGAACAGATCGGCCGAGCGATATCGGGCGTTGGGCAGGCTGCGCAGAAACTTCGAGAGCACCACTGCCGGCGCGATATCGAGGATGCGCAACGGTTTGCCCGGCGGGTTGTCGAGCATGTTCATGGCAAACAGCGCGTAAAGCCGGTCACGGTCCGACGCCATGCACTCGGGGCAGCTGTATTGCCCGACGTTAAGGGTTTCGAAGTCTTCGATGCAGTAGTGGACGTTCAGGCGGTGGAGGATTTCCAGATGGCTTCTACCCAGCGGATAGAAGTTCGGGAAACGACAGGAGCAGACCGGGCACGTTCGCATTAGCAGTTCTCTTTACTGGCTTTGACGATCACATCAATGATGCTGTCGAAGGCTTCATCCGTCAGGCTGTCGTAGATCGGCAGGCACAGGATCTGACTGGACAGGCCGGTCGCGACACGCAGGCGATCGGGTTTTGCCGAGTCAAGGCCCCTGTACATCGGGAATGTGGAAATGAGCGGGTAAAAGTAACGGCGCGCCAGAATGTTGTGGTCGCGGAACCGCTGATAAAGGTCATCGCGGGAAATCGCGAAGTCTTCGGTGACCAGCACCGGGAAGTACGAGTAATTGTGTTTTTCGGTGCTTTTCCAGAGAATTTTCAGCCCCGGCACCGTTGCCAGTGCATCGCGATAGCGTTCATCGATACGTTGCCGTTTCAAGAGCGCTTCGTCGATGTACTTCAACTGAAGCAGACCGAACGCAGCGTTGATCTCACTCATCTTGCCGTTGATTCCCGGCGCTACCACGGTCACTTCGTCAGCAAAGCCGAAGTTTTTCAGGTAGTCGATACGTTGCTTGGTCTTGGCATCCGGACTGATGATGGCCCCGCCTTCGAAGGTGTTGAACACCTTGGTGGCGTGAAAGCTCAGCACCGACAGATCCCCGTGATTCAGCAGGCTTTGCCCGCGATGCTGTACACCGAACGCATGGGCGGCATCGTAGATGACCTTCAGGCCATAGCGATCGGCAATCTGCTGAATGCGGTCGACGTCACACGGGATGCCGTAGCAGTGTACGGGCATGATCGCGGTGGTTGCCGGGGTGATGGCTTCCTCGATGCGCTCCGGGTCCAGGTTGTAAGTACCCGGGTCGATGTCGACAAACACCGGCGTCAGGCTGTTCCAGAGCAGCGAATGGGCGGTCGCCACGAATGAGTAGGGCGTGGTGATGACTTCGCCCTTGATGCGCAGCGCCTGAATAGCTGTCATCAGCGCCAGCGTGCCATTGGAAAACAGCGAGAGATGCTGCACGCCCAGGTACTCGGCCAGCTCCTTTTCAAGCTGCTGGTGAAACGGACCACCATTGGTGAGCTGGCGGCTTTCCCATATGTGTTCAAGGTAGGGAATGAACTCCTCCAGAGGCGGTAACAGAGGACGAGTTACGGGAATCGGTGCGCTCATGGAGGGTTCTCTGCTCGTGTTTTATCCGATTGCTGTTCGAAAGGGCATCTGCTTCAAGGGCTTCCGGCAAGGGCGTTGCCATTGACATAAAAATGACAGTCGAACTGTTGTGATCGGGGTACACAGCAAGAACCCGGCCAAGACCGCCTTTGCCGGATGAGGTCGAGGTTCAGGTAGAGTTGCGATCATTCTCACGAAGTCGTTTCAGTGCTTGATATCCCGAACGCCCGCTGCGTATTTTGTACGGGTTGCCGCCGAGCGGCCTGGCCCAATGACAAAGGAATGAACCATGACACGCAATGACCCCCATCCGCTGGCACAGCTGCTGATGGGCATTGATGAAGTGGAGTGTGTGACCCCGGACCTGAACGGCGTGCCACGCGGCAAGGTGATGACCGCTGCCGGTTTTCTGCAGGGCAGGCGATTGCAGCTCGCGCGGGGTGTGTTGCTGCAATGCATCATGGGCGGGTACCCGCCGTCGCGGTTTTACGGTAGCGATGATGGCGACCTCGCGCTGCTCAGCGATCCGCAGCAGGTCCATCGTCTGCCCTGGAGCGAGCAACCGCGCGCCCTGGCCATCTGCGATGCCGAGGAGTTGAGCGGCGAGCGTTGCATGCTCTCGACGCGCAGCCAGCTCAAGGCCGTCATCGCCCGCTACGCCGCGCGGGGGCTGGCACCGGTTGTGGCCACCGAACTCGAGTTCTTTGTCTTTGCGCCCAACCCCCAGCCGCTGTATCCGTTCGTGCCGCCGACAGGGCTGGACGGACGACGCGAGCAGGGGCATTCAGCGTTCAGTATCAGCTCCAACAATGGCTTGCGGCCTTTTTTTGCCGAGGTATACGCCTGCATGGCGGCGTTGGGTCTGCCGCGGGACACGGTGATGCACGAAATGGGCGTCAGTCAGTTCGAGATCAACCTGCTGCATGGCGACCCGCTAGTGCTCGCCGACCAGACCTTTCTGTTCAAGTACCTGCTCAGGGAAGTCGCGCTCAAGCACGGGCTGATTGTGGTCTGCATGGCCAAGCCGCTCGCTCACACGGCGGGCAGTTCGATGCATATTCATCAGAGCGTGGTGGCAACAGACTCCGGGATAAACGTATTCAGTGACACAGATGGCCAGCCGACTGACACGTTTCGTCACTTTATCGCGGGGCAGCAGGTCTGCATGGCTGACTTCACCGCGCTGTTCGCGCCCAACGTGAATTCCTATCAGCGCCTGTACCACCCCTATGCTTCGCCCAATAACGCCTGCTGGTCCTACGATAATCGCGCTGCCGGCCTGCGCATCCCGTCGAGTGCAGCGGCGGCTCGGCGGGTGGAGAACCGTTTGCCAGGTGCTGACGCCAATCCTTATCTGGCCATCGCCGCAAGCCTGGCGGCCGGGCTGCATGGCATCGAGCTAAGGCTGGAACCCACCCCGCCCATGCAAGGCGAGATTGAGGTGCCGGAAGAATTGTCATTGCCGTGTACCCTGCACGCCGCTCTGGAGCGTCTGAAAAGCAGTCAGTTGGCCAAGGAACTGTTTGGTCATGAATTCATCGAAGGCTACATCGCGTCGAAGACCCTGGAACTGACCAGCTTTTTTGACGAGATAACCCCCTGGGAACGGCGCGTTCTGGCTGCTCAGGTTTAAGAATCGCAGTGTCGGGCTCGTCCAGTCGGGCGACTCCCTATTTTTGGAAAGTTGATGCGCCAAATCTGGAAGTCCTTTCGAGCGCTTTATTTTGCCTCGTTGATGATGTTGATCGGCTCAGGTCTGCTGAGCACTTATCTGGCCCTGCGCCTTGCGGCCGATCAGGTCGACAGCCTGTGGGTCGGTGCACTGATGGCCGCCAACTATTTCGGTCTGGTCCTGGGGGGCAAGATCGGTCACCGCCTGATCGGCCGTGTCGGTCATATTCGGGCCTATGCCACCTGCGCCGGTATTGTCGGTGCGGCGGTGCTCGGGCATGGCCTGATCAGTTGGCTGCCCGCCTGGCTGGTACTGCGGGTGATTGTCGGTCTGGGCATGATGTGCCAATACATGGTCATCGAGAGCTGGCTGAACGAGCAGGCCGCCGCCAAGCAGCGCGGCATGGTGTTCAGCGGTTACATGATTGCGTCCTATCTGGGGCTGGTGCTGGGGCAACTGGTACTGGTGGTCCACCCGCAATTGGGCCCTGAGCTGCTGATGCTGGTGGCGTTGTGCTTCGCGCTGTGTCTGGTGCCGGTCGCCATGACCCGGGCGATTCACCCGGCACCATTGCACCCGGCACCGCTGGAGCCGCGTTTCTTCATGAAGCGTGTGCCGCAGTCGCTGACGGCGGTGCTGGGTGCCGGGTTGATCATCGGTTCGTTCTATGGTCTGGCACCGGTTTACGCCGCCGAACAGGGGCTGTCCACCGAGCAGGTCGGCCTGTTCATGGGCTGCTGCATTCTGGCCGGGTTTCTGGTGCAGTGGCCATTGGGTCTGCTGTCCGACCGCTATGACCGATCCGTACTGATGCGCATCTTTGCCGCTGCACTGGTGGTGGCGTCATTGCCGCTGGCGGTGTTTCCGAGTGTGCCGGTCGAGGTCCTGTTCGGCGTCGGTTTTCTGGCCTCGCTGATGCAGTTCTGCCTCTATCCACTGGCGGTGGCATTTGCCAATGACCACGTCGAGGCCGAACGCCGGGTGTCGCTGACGGCCATGTTGCTGATGACCTATGGCATCGGTGCGAGTATCGGCCCGTTGGCTGCTGGCGTGGTAATGAAGCTGTTTGGCGGCCACATGCTGTATGCGTTTGTCTGTGGTGCCGGGGTGATTCTGGTGCTGCTGATCAGACCCAAGGCCGTTACCCATTTGCACCAGGTCGAAAACGCACCGCTGCATCACGTCGCGATGCCGGACAGCATGTCCAGTTCGCCGTTGGTGGTTGCACTTGACCCGCGTGTCGATGAGCAGGTGGTTCAGGAGCAGATGCAGACCACCGTCGAGCCGGAACCGGAACCTGAGTCTGAAGTGGTGGCCGACGCCGACGCAGAAAGCGAGGTGCAGGCCGAGCCGCTCGCGGGCACGGAAACAGCCGAAGCTGAAGAGCACGAACGCGAGCGTGAAAGCGAGACGTGGAAGGCTTGAGTGTAGAGCGGTGCAGAGCGGGGGATTGCGATGTGATTGCGGCAGGTTGCCGCAATCACCGGTAAGCAGAAGCGGGTGTCAGAAGTCGTCGTCTTTGTCGAAGCGGCGAGCTTCACGCTGCAACTGATAGACGAAACGCTCGACCTGACGCTGCACAAGCCCACTCATGTTGTGGAAGCGCACGCCGGCAAAGGTGGTGTGAAATCTTTCTTCAAAGTGCAAATAGCGCAGCTCGACAGGAGCTGTCATTGCTCCGAATGGCAACTTCGCAATAAAGCGTTCGTATACTTGGCCCAACTGCATGCGCTCGGACACATCGCCTTCAAAGCGCAGTTTGCAACCGGTCGCAGATATATCCAGCAGTTTGCCGGTCAGAGGGGATTTCAAACGGTCGCCGCCGATCTCGATGTCGACCAGCTGTGCCAGCTTCAGCGCTGCACGAAATGCGTTGCGCCGCTGGTGGTAAATCACCTCTTCAGGCATCGGCCCGCGGTACAGGCGCTGCCCGTTGGTATCGACAATCTCCATCTGCGATGAGCTTTCCCAGGCGATACGCACGCCGTCGTGAAAACCTTCGACGCGGAAAGACTCGCCATTACTTAAAAAGCGTTCGCCATCGCGGGGGATCATTTCGTCGAGCGCCATGAGGTTGCTGTCACGGTCGACTTCAAGCAGGTAGCTCTGAAAGCGTTGGGCACGTTCATGGAAGGTAATGATCAGAGGATCATGACTCTCGAGTAGCAACCGCAGGTTAGCGGCAATTTCCAAAGGTGTGTTGAGGACCTTCGGGGGCTGCGGAGCATCGTCCGCGCTTGAGCCATTCACGTTCTTGAATCTCCAGGCAAAATACTACGGCAACGCAACAACAGGCATTCTGCCACTACGCACGAAACCTTGATACAGGAAGTTACGCCTGACTCAGAGGGCGTGGTTTTGCTCTAAGCGCAGTTGACCCGCGACTGTCGTAGAGCGTGGGCGTCTCACCGCCGTTCAGTATGCGAAGCTGATGAGCGGTGCTGATCTGTTGCAGCTGAATCAGACTACCATTCTGCTCGTTCAGCGTCTGGCATTCATTGATCAACGCATTCAGTTCATCACCGGCCATCAGCAATTGCTCGCCGACATCCGACTGGCTGGCCAGTTGCTGGAGACCACTGCGATTGGCTGGCAGCCCCATGCCCGCAAGCACTTGGCTACGTTTGCGACCATGTTGATCGAGAAGAATGACCAGCGCCTGTTTCTGCGCCAGCACCTGCTCCATCTCGCCCATGTCGCGGCCGTGAAGAATCAGGGATTCGGCCTGCAGCAGCTCTAGAAGCTGTCGGGCCGAAACCATGTCGTCAGTGATCATCTGCAGCAAAGTAGTGTCTTGCATCGCATGCTCTGGTTTTTAAGCGTCCAGAATATCCAGCGCCAGCCTTGGCTTAGCGTTGGGTTTCGAAATTCAACAGCTTGCTGGCGACACGGTTGCTGTCCACTGTGTAACTACCGTCGGCGATGGCCTGCTTGAGCTCGGCAACGCGAGCACTATTGACGGTTGGCAGATCGGTCAGCTTGTCCGTGATTTTCTGCAACTGTTGAGCCTCACTGCTCAAAGAAAAAGTTTCCCCGGTGCTTTTGACACCTGCGGTGGCTGCAGGGGCTGTAGCATCGGTTTTGACGGTGTCTTTACTGGCGCTGGTACGTGTTGTACTGGCGACAGGCTGTGAATTGTTAAGGCGACTGAAATCTATGACCATGATTGAAAAAACCTCTGGGTGTTTGGACGCTTGCCTTGTTTTCGGCCAACCCCGATTAAACTTTAGGCCGATTGTGAGAAAGCTTCCCAATAGACGCTTTTCACCGTCGGATATTCCCCGCAGTCTAAAAAAAACACACCCTGTGCGCCAGCATCAATGCATTACATGGCCACTTCCACCTGCCCTGGGCCGGTGACATTCGCTTTGATCACCCGCTGGGAATTAAGGTTTTTCACCCGTATCTGTTCGTTGAAACCTCCGTCGGACATCGCTTCACCGGGCATGCGCACCGCCAGCGAACCGCTGCGGGCGATGATGACCACCTGATCGCCCTTGTGAATCATTTGGGGCTGTTCCAGTGCCACCGGGGTAACGACCTGGTCGATGACCATTTGTCGGACAACCTTTTGACCGACGGCCTGATCAAGAGAGGCCAGGAATCCTTGACCCAGACTGCTCACGTCGCGCTCACGCAGCGCAACGTCTTCTTCAGTAACGATGGCATCGCGTTTCAGCGGGCGCATCACGGTCACAACGTTGCGATACAGCAGCACCTGGGCCGGCACAAATACTGTCCAGGGCGAAGAGCCTTCGCAGCGTACCCGCACCGTAACCCGACCGACCGTGCGCGGGCTTTCCAGTGTGGCTGTCAAATCCTTGTCACAGGCACCCATCCGTAAACGCGGGTCGAGCTGCTTAACCTGTATGTCATGACGCCCGTCAATCTGGTTGGTTGCCAAATAGTCTTCTACTGTGAACTCAAGAAACCCTTGGGTGACGCCGATAAGCTGTTCAGGCAGTGTGAAATTCTCTGCGCGAGCTAGGCTCACCGTGCCACAAAGGCACAGCAGAGCGATTGCGCACAGAAGCCTGCGGGTTTCTAATGCGAGGTGTCGAGAAATTGTCGTCTTTGCGTTCATGAGGTAATAAATAGCAAAGCCCGTGCCGCTTGTTGATCTAGTGTCTGGGCGGCGGTCATTTTGGTAAGGGGGTTCGGCATGGCAGGTGTAATGGATTCGGTAAACCAGCGAACTCAGCTGGTGGGTCAGAATCGCCTGGAGCTGCTCTTGTTCCGTCTCGACGGTAAGCAGCTCTACGGGATCAACGTTTTCAAGGTAAAAGAAGTACTGCAATGCCCGAAACTCACCATCATGCCCAAATCGAGCAAGATCGTCAGGGGTGTGGCCAATATCCGTGGCGGCACGATCCCGATTATGGATCTGGCGATGGCGACGGGTTCCACGGGCATGATTTCTCTGGTCAACTCCTTCGTCATCATTACCGAGTACAACACCAAGGTTCAGGGTTTTCTGGTGCATTCTGTAGAACGCATCGTCAACATGAACTGGGAAGAGATTCATCCACCACCCAAAGGCACCGGGCGCGATCATTACCTGACCGCGGTCACCCGGGTTGATAATCAGTTGGTGGAAATTATCGACGTCGAGAAGATTCTTGCCGAAGTCGCACCTATTTCCGAAGAAGTGTCGGTCGGTGTGATTGATGCCGAGGTTCAGCACAAGGCGATTTCGCTGCGTGTGCTGACGGTCGATGACTCGTCGGTGGCCCGCAAGCAGGTCAGCCGCTGCCTGGAAACCGTCGGTGTGGAAGTGGTTGCCCTGAACGATGGCCGTCAAGCGCTGGATTACCTGCGCAAAATGGTCGAAGAGGGTAAAAAACCGGAAGAAGAGTTCCTGATGATGATCTCCGACATTGAAATGCCGGAGATGGATGGCTATACCCTTACAGCTGCGATACGTAATGACCCGCGTATGCAGAAGATGCACATCACCTTGCATACCTCTCTGTCCGGGGTATTCAACCAGGCGATGGTCAAGAAAGTCGGCGCTGATGATTTTCTCGCGAAATTCCGGCCTGATGATCTTGCGGCCAGGGTTGTTGCGCGGATCAAGGCAGCAGAATAACCAGCCGGGGGCGTCGTCCCCGGTGATTCACATGATTTGAGAGGCGGCACCTTGTCTACGGGTAATTTGGATTTTGATCAGTTCCGGGTATTTCTGGAAAAAGCCTGTGGCATCTTGCTTGGGGAAAACAAGCAGTATCTGGTGTCCAGCCGCCTCAACAAACTGATGGAGCAGCAAAGCATCAAGTCGCTTGGCGAGTTGGTTCAGCGCATCCAGACCCAGCCGCGCAGCGGGTTGCGCGAACAGGTTGTCGATGCGATGACCACCAACGAAACCCTGTGGTTTCGCGATACCTATCCGTTCGAAGTGCTGAAGAACAAAGTGCTGCCCGAGCAGATCAAGGCCAGCCCTGGTCAGCGACTGCGCATCTGGTCGGCGGCCTGTTCATCGGGCCAGGAACCGTACTCGCTGTCGATGTCGATTGATGAGTTCGAGCGCGCCAATCAGGGCCAGCTCAAATCGGGCGTGCAGATTGTTGCCACCGATTTGTCTGGCGCAATGCTTAACAACTGCAAGACCGGCGAGTACGACAGTCTGGCTATCGGCCGTGGCTTGTCGCCGGATCGTCTGCAGCGTTTCTTCGATGTAAAAAGTCCGGGTCGCTGGGTCGTCAAGACGCCGATCAAGAGCCGTGTGGAGTTCCGCTCGTTCAACCTGCTCGACAGCTACGCCTCGCTGGGCAAGTTCGACATCGTGTTCTGCCGCAACGTATTGATCTACTTCTCCGCTGAAGTGAAGAAGGACATCCTGCTGCGTATCCACGGTACGCTCAAGCCAGGCGGTTACCTGTTTCTGGGGGCTTCCGAAGCGCTTAATGGTTTGCCGGATCACTATCAGATGGTTCAGTGCAGCCCCGGGATCATCTATAAGGCCAAGTGACGGTCTGTCAGTTGCCTGCGATGAAAAAAGAGACCTTCGGGTCTCTTTTTTGTGCTCGGCTGAAAACAGCTTCGATCGTCTGCCCATCGGTTTCATGTTTACGTTCGGATATCGCTCACCAGTTTGGCAAAAGCTTTGGCGGCGGCGCTCTGGTAGCCGTTTTTACGCCGCAGCAGCGCAACCGTCCGCCCAGGCAGGGCAGGGATCGTCTGAACTTCGCGCAATCCGGGCTGCTCGTGAACGATGGCATCGGGAAGAATGGTCGCCATACGCCCCTGGGCAACGACCTTGAGCAAAATGGCGATCGAGTTCGCCTCCAGGCCGACCGTAGGCTTGAAATTCTGCATCTGGCACCAGGCATCCAGCAGCCGGCGAGTGGCGAATCCGGGGGCGAGCAAGGCAAAGCGAAGCGTTTGCAGGTCCTCAAGTGTCAGCGCGGCCTGTTTTTCGGGGGCAGACTTGGCCATGACCAGGCACAGCTGTTCATCGAACAGAGGCTGGCTGTCTATCTCGACGGCATGACTGCCGGCAAAACCGATGGCCAGATCGAGCGCGTCACTGATCAATGCCTCGGTGATCTGCTCCAGAGGCAGCTCCGTGAGGATGATTGCCACGCCGGGATACAGCGCGCTGAAGCGGTCGATCAGCGGCGCTATCAGGTATTCACTGAAGGTTGGCGTGACGCCGAGGCGCAATTGTCCGCGTGACAGGTCGCTGACATCGTTGAGCGCACGCTTCCCGGCCTCCAGCTCAAGCAGGCAGCGACGCGCATGGTCCAGATACACGCGGCCAGCATCGGTCGGCACGACGCTGCGGCGGGTGCGGTCGAACAGTTGTACACCCAGGCTGCTTTCCAGTTGCCTGATCTGTTGCGATAACGCCGGTTGCGAGACATGCAGGGCCTCGGCCGCCCGGGTGAAATTGCCATGGTCGGCGACTGCCAGCAAATAACGTATATGGCGCAACAGCACGACATCACCATAAGGCAGGATTATGGCGATGATCATAAATCAGTCTTGGATCTTATGGTGATAGTTGCCGATGCTGTGATTGACGTGAATTCATTTCGGAGGGTTACCTATGCCGCACAGCAATATTTCCAGAGCGCCGCGCCAGCATCTGACTGAGCGTGTGCTGCAGGCCAAGACCGCAAAGAACCTGACCTGGTCGGGGCTTGCAGAAGGTACGGGGTTGAGCGTGGTGTATGTCACGGCTGCATTGCTCGGTCAGCACCCATTGCCGGAAGCGGTGGCCGAGGTAGTCTGCGAGCGTCTCGGGCTGGACAGGGACGCGGTGGCCGAACTGCAAACCATCCCGTTGCGCGGCAATGTCGAAGACGTCTCCAGTGACCCGACCATCTATCGCTTCCAGGAAATGGTTCAGGTCTACGGCACAACGCTGAAGGCGCTGGTGCATGAGCAGTTCGGCGACGGCATTATCAGCGCAATCAACTTCAAGCTCGACATCAAGAAAGTTGAAGATCCGGAAGGGGGCGAGCGAGCCGTGATAACCCTTGATGGAAAATTTCTGCCCTATAAACCGTTCTGAGGACGCTGAGATGAGTGATAAAGGAAGACCGCCATTTCCACCCTTCACCCTGGAGACTGCAGTCCAGAAAGTGCGTGGCGCCGAGGATGGCTGGAATTCGCGTGATGCGGCGAAAGTCGCGCTGGCCTATACCGAAGACACCTACTGGCGTAACCGCAGCGAGTTCATCAATGGCCGCGCAGAGGCTCAGGCCTTTCTGGAGCGCAAGTGGCGCAAGGAACTGGACTACCGGCTGATCAAGGAGCTCTGGGCATTCACGGACAACCGCATCGCGGTGCGCTATGCCTACGAATGGCATGACGACTCCAGCAACTGGTTCCGTTCGTATGGCAATGAAAACTGGGAGTTCGCTGCAAACGGCCTCATGCAACGGCGCTTTGCCTGCATCAACGATTTGCCGATCGCCGAGTCCGAGCGCAAATACCATTGGCCATTGGGACGCCGACCTGATGACCACCCTGGGTTGAGTGAGCTTGGCCTCTGATTCAGTCGTCAAAGAGACCTTCGGGTCTCTTTTTTATTGGGTGTCCGAATGAGGCAGTAATGAAGTGCCGCCATTGTCAGGCGGCAAGCCGATACTGGCAAAAAAACGGCACCCCGCTTGCCGCTTTCTCCTCCCGCAGCGGAAATGCCTTGCCGCTTTTCTGGCATTGCCGCCTCGCCGCTGCCTGCGGCCCCCGCAATCATTGGCTTTTGCAACATGGCACGCCGATTGCTTTGTCAGTAACAACAGAATCAGGTCAACCGGCAAAGGTTTCCCGAAATGAGCATCAGCTTCGATAAAGCGCTAGGCATACATGAAAAGGCTCTGAACTTCCGGGCTCAGCGTGCAGAGGTGTTGGCCAACAACATCTCCAACGCCGATACCCCGAACTTCAAGGCTCGCGATCTGGACTTCTCGTCGGTGCTGGCTGCCGAAAACGACAAGGTGCAGAACGGTCATTTCGCGCTGAACAAGACCAACAGCCGCCATATCGAAGCCGAAGGCATGGGCAATGATGACGGGACGCTGATGTATCGCACCCCGTCCCAGCCTTCGCTGGACCAGAACACCGTCGATTCCCAGGTCGAGCAGGCCAGCTACACCGAGAACGCCATGGGCTTCCAGGCCAGCTTCACATTGCTCAACAGCAAGTTCAAGGGGCTGGTTGCAGCCCTTCGCGGAGAATAATTCATGTCACTAGCCAATGTGTTCAACATTGCCGGTAGCGCCATGAGTGCCCAGACCACGCGTCTGAACACTACGGCCAGTAACATCGCCAACGCCGAGACCGTGTCTTCGAGCATGGACCAGACCTACCGCGCCCGTCACCCGGTGTTTGCCACCGTGATGCAGGGTCAGCAGTCCACAGGCGGTTCGCTGTTCCAGGATCAGGGCGAAGCCGGGCAGGGCGTTCAGGTCAACGGCATCATCGAAGACAGCTCGAACCTGGAAGCACGTTACGAGCCCAATCATCCTTCCGCTGACAAAGACGGGTATGTCTACTACCCCAACGTCAATGTCGTGGAAGAAATGGCCGACATGATTTCTGCCAGCCGGTCTTTCCAGACCAACGCCGAAATCATGAACACCGCTAAATCCATGATGCAGAAGGTTCTGACCCTCGGTCAGTAATAGAAGGCGAACGTTATGGCCGATAACACCACAGCAAGCAGCGTCTCATCGACGTTCTTGAACACACTGCAGAATCCGACGCCGACCGCGACGAATTCCACCGGTACGCTGGGCAAGGACGCGTTCCTGCAGCTGCTCGTGACGCAGATGAAGAATCAGAACCCGCTGGACCCACAGGACAATACTCAGTTCGTGGCCCAACTGGCGCAGTTCAGCAGCCTTGAAAGCATGCAGAACCTGACGTCGACGGTTGACACGATTGCCACCAGTTACAAGTCGTCCCAGGCGTTGCAGGCATCGTCGCTGGTGGGTCGCTCGGTGATCATCGATTCGAGCTCCACCACCGTGGATACCACCAAGGGTATGACCGGTTCGATCGTTATTCCGAGCGCCACTACGGCGACAAGTATCAAGGTTTACGATTCGCAATCGAACCTGGTCGACACCGTCGAGCTGGGCGCGCAGAAAGTCGGCACCACCAGCTTTTCCTGGGACGGCAAGGACAGCGACGGTACAGCGCTTGCGTCGGGCAACTACACCTTCAAGGCTGAAGGCTCGGTTGACGGCAAGAACACACAGCTTTCGACTTACCTGCCTGCCACGGTCAACAGCGTTACGTTGGGTGTGAATGGTGCAGAAACAATGCTCAATCTGGCCAGCGGCAGTGTTGCCCTGTCCAAAGTTCAAACCATCGGATTGTAGAGCCTACCAGGCGCAGGAGTGAAACATGTCTTTCAATATCGGCCTTAGTGGGCTCTATGCTGCAAACAAGAGTCTCGACGTTACCGGCAACAACATTGCCAACGTTGCGACCACCGGCTTCAAGTCTTCGCGTGCGGAGTTTGCTGACCAGTACGCTCAATCGATTCGCGGCACTTCCGGCCAGACCAACGTGGGCAGCGGCGTAACAACTGCAGCGGTTTCCCAGCAGTTCTCGCAGGGCAACCTGACTACCGGTACAGCCAACAGCCTTGACCTTGCCATCAACGGCAACGGTTTCTTCATGCTCAGCAATAACGGCGAGAAGCTGTACACCCGTGCCGGTGCATTCCACACCGACAAGGAAGGCTACGTCGTCAACAGCAGCGGCATGAAGTTGCAGGGTTACAACGTCGATGCCAACGGCAGTGTGGTGACCGGTGCATTGAGCGACCTGCGCGTGGACTCGTCCAATCTCCAGCCCAAGGCAACTACCGCCATTACCAACGTTGCCAACCTGAATTCGACGACTGCCTTGCCGTCCCTCACCACGTTTGATGCGACTGACACCAAGTCGTACAACATGAAGTACAGCACGCCGACCTATGACACTCAGGGTAACGCGCACACGCTGGATCAGTATTTCGTCAAGACCGGCACCAACACCTGGTCCATGTACTCGCTGATGGACGGTCGCAGCATTTCCGACCCGACCACCACTACGGCCGACAAGAACGACCTGACATTCGACTCATCGGGTAATCTGGTTGTCGCAGCGCCGGGCGCCGTACCAACCGACAGTGCGAACATCAAGTTCAACACTGATGGCACATTTACTGTCGCCAACTGGGTACCAGGTGTGCAGTCCGGCACCGGCACGACCACCAGCTGGGGCGCGAACGGCGCTACGGGTGCCTCCATCAAGCTGAACATGGCCGGCATCACCCAGACCGCGTCGGTCTCGGGCCTGATCACTCAGGACCAGGACGGCTACGCCACTGGCCAGCTCAGCGCGATGAGCGTTGATGCAACCGGTAACCTGTTCGCCACCTACACCAATGGCAAATCCCAGGTGATCGGGCAGACCTCGCTGACCAACTTTGCCAACGTGCAAGGCCTGGCGCAGGCAGGTGGCACCAACTGGCGTGAAACCTTCGCTTCCGGCGTACCGGTCAGCGGCACGCCGCAATCGGGTACCCTCGGCTACATCACTGGTCAGGCGCTGGAAGAGTCCAACGTCGATCTGACCATGGAGCTGGTGAACCTGATCAAGGCGCAGAGCAACTATCAGGCGAACGCCAAGACTATCTCCACTCAAAGCACCATTATGCAAACCACTATTCAGATGACTTGATAGTGTAGAACGTTAAATAAAGCCCCTTTTCGAAGGGGCTTTTTTTTTTTGGTTTGTCCCGTCCTGAATAAGGTTTACACCTTCTGACCTTTCCTCAGGAGGACTTAATGGATTCGGGTAAAAGGCGCAGCCAACGCGATTACACGCTAGCCTTTAAATTATCGGTCGTAGACCAGGTTGA
>NZ_JALHBH010000095.1:0-81295 GCF_022836805.1 Pseudomonas sp. RGM 3321 | reverse complement strand
TTTTTCCTGAACCTGAAAATGGAGCGCACCTGGAGAAAGGATTACGCCAACCTCGGCGAAGCAGTAAAGGACATCACGGATTACATCGTGCGGTTCTATAACGAGGGGCGATTGCACTCGACACTGGGCTACGTGCCGCCCAATCAGTATGAGCGGCAAGCGGCCTGACGATCACCGATTGAGGTGTCCGGAAAAAGTTGACCACTACAAAGAACAATCCACGGATGTAGCGGCGCGCACCCAAAAAGAACAAAACAATCCCAACAGCGCGAGCACTGTTCAAGAAGCCCCCCCCACCAGAGCCTCTACCGACACGCGAGCCCCCTCCATCTTCCATCCGATATTTCCGACACGCTGAAAGCACCTGTGCTGCCTGACATCGATCCTGATTCCATCAGTCACGAACAGGCACATGCGGGCATCACCATTCATATCCCAGGGTCAGTCAAAATGTGCTGGGGTGACGAAATCCGTTTTTATTGGGGAAAAAACCTGTCATCGACCACGCTTTTCCATCGGGTGGGCGAAAACAGCGTGATACGTGTGCTGTGTATTTCCTACACTTTCACGCCCTATGTTCAGTACGGTCTGGTTGACCTGTATTACGAGCTTTATCGTGATCATCGACGGATCGGCACATCGCCAGTGCTACGGGTAAACGTCAACTACGCGGTGCCTGTCACCTCCCGACAGAGACAACGCAAACGCAGGTTTACCGATCAATAACTGAAAAGCCCCCGGTGATCACTCACCGGGGGCTCTGGTGTTGCTCAGGCACTGGCCTCAAGAATCAGAATGCCAGGCGCAGCCCCACATTCGCCCCCCAGGGTTGCTCGATATGCCGACCTTTCATGTAATCGAAATCTGCGTGCAGTTTCAGACGCTCGGACAGCGACACCGATACCCCGGCGCCCAGTTCGCCGCGCGAACCGAACAGGCTGTTATCGAATTTCACATCGTTGGCTTTCACCTCGTTGCGGCGCGAAAACTCCTGTGCAATGGCGACACGTACATAAGGCTGCAATACTCCGCCATCCTTGAGCGCAACACTGCGGCCCAGCGAGGTACCCACCTTGCCCAATACCGACTGGGTCTGGTCGTTCTTCGCCTTCATGCCGTTGTCCAGGCGCAGTTCCTGCCCCTGAACGACAACACTGGACAACTGAGCGAAGGGCTCAAGGAAGTAATCGTCCGCCAGCTTGATATGGCGGCCGAACTCTACCCAGCCCCCTACCCCGTTGTTGGTGTAGTCACCCTTGGCCTTGCTTGCATCGCTCATGGCAACATCTGCCTTGTTGCGAAAGCGGTTGAGTTTGAGCACGCCGTCAACGTAGTAGCCATCGTCCGACAGCCAGGTGGCATAGGCGCCTGCATAGTAGCTGTCGACTTTACCCGTGGTGCCATGGCTCAAATCGATACCGGACGTGCTGTACCCTCCCAGCACACCCACCACCAGCTGGCCGTTGCCGACCTCGACGGGCGCATCGGCACCCAGCGACAGGCCACTTTGTTTCTGCCGGTAGTCGACACCGTCACTGGTCGTGGCATTCAGCCTGTTGCCATAGGCACGCATCCAGCCGCCCGCCCTGCCGCTTGCACGAACCTCACCCATGCGCGAACGCAAGGTAGAGAGCTCACTCATCCAGATAGCAGGTGCCGCGCTGTAAAGGGCAAGCGCGCTCTGGGTCGAAGGGCTTATGACCTTGTCTTTACCGACGATGAACCAGTCATTGCCCTGCTGCTCCAGCAAATACGAATAGGCGCCCAGGTCAACCCGCCCGCCCAGGAGGCTGAATTGCGCGTCGCCACCTTCGGTATGCACCACCTTGAGCGGTGCCATGTCGGCAGACACAACCTCCTCCCCCGTGTTGCGCACCCGCAAGCCAAACTGCCCACTGGCCTGGCCGATGACGTCAATGAGGTCTCCGACGCCGTTGTCCAGATCCACGCGCAAGCCGAACGTGCCACCCCCTGACAACTCATTCAGCGAAAGGGTATGAAACCCTTCACCAGCAAACGAAACCCTGCCCCCGTGCAGGGAAAGCGACCTGACGGCATTGTCGCCCTGCATCTGCCAGTGACTGCCCGAGGTAATCGCCAGACGGTTGCCATTGACGATGTCGCCGTTCAATTGCGCGCCGTTTTGCAGCGTGATGTTCAGGGTGCTGGTGTCATCGGCGACAAGGTCGCCGTAGAGGGTGCTGTTGTCGACGTTGAAGTTGGCGGTGCTCTGGTTCAGAACCTCAAGAAGCATGCCATTGCCGGACAGCAGGAGGGTGTTGTTCTTGATCTCAATATCCGCAAGGTGGCTTATACCCTCACGCCCTTCCACCCTTATGGCGGCTCCTGTCAGCCCTTCGACGGTAGAGTTGTCGATGCTCATCTGACCGTGATTGAACTGCGTTCCATCACCCACTGTAAGACGTGGGTGAGTGAACCATACCCCGTGAGACAAGCCTTTTATATAGCTTCGGGAAGTGATGTCAGCGCGAGCGCCAAAAATGCCAACGCCCCAGCCAGTGTGTCTATCAACGTCATCCTGCAGCGAGCTGACCTGCGTATTGCTGATCAGGGCCGAGGCGTCCTCGACAACGGTAATGCCGCCCCCTTTTCCCTCAACGACACTGTGTTCAAGTGTCACGTTCGAGTCGCCCTGCACGATGAGCGCTACCCCGCTATCGCTGAGGACGGTGGAGTCTTTAACTGAAACTCGAGCGTCGCCGTCAGACAACATTCCATCCTTGACCAGGGTATTGCCCGTTAATTCGGTCCTTCCGCCATAAGAAGAGATACGTTTGATCGCAGCCCCATCGGAATGAAGGTATCCAGTACCGTATACAGAGTAATTATCAAATGCGCTGGCCGCATCCACATACTCTGTCCGGTCGCTGACAATCTCCCTAAGCGGAGAGTCAGCCATCACGTGAGTCGATGCGAGGCACACAATAGCGCCCAGCCCTGCCCTGTAAAGCCCACACGTTCCAATAAAACAATCAGCCACAATAAGAAACTCTTAACATTCATAGGACTTTTATTGTGGCTTCACCGCTAGCGGATACAATTGATTTCCACTAACAAACAAGTAGTCCAATTCCGAAAATTTAGTAGTACCTTTCCCACAAAATATCAGGCTAACCAGATTAGACAGCCAGCCTACATCCATAAAAATACTTATCAAAAGAGCATTGACAGCCGCTCAAAAAGCCTATTACTTAAAAATCCAGATGAAGCCAAAAGCTTATTTCTGACGGCCAAGCGCCCCTGGAATTATCGTTATCGACTGACGGCGCCAGGACACTCCTGCTCGTCAATAAAAATCAAATAGAGGAATTTCGACATGCGTCAAAAAAACGATTTTTACACACGCAGCCCCAATCAAGAACCGACGCTCATACCACCATTTGTTCCTGTCGCCGATGAAGCGGACGGACTTATAAAAACTGCCGATCTTGCCAATGACATCATCGTCGAATTTCCAGTCTGGGAAGGTGCCAGGCTTCAAGACTTTTACCAGTTGCAACTTAATGGCAATAAAGTCGGTTTAAAAGGTCAACTGGTACCTCTTCCACCGGTCGGAACGTTACTACGCTTGACCATCCCCGTCGACACCGAACTGAAAGACGATGGCGCGTACAAACTTGACTACTTGACGATCGGTTATCCCAGTGGTGCCGAGCAATCGTCCCAAATCAAAACGCTTGTTGTCGACCGCACCGCTCCGGGCGCCCATCAACTGGGTTATATGGATTTTCCGGCCGGGGCCAAAGATGGCCTGACACTTGAAGAGCTTCAGTCTATGGGCGGTGTATTGACCGGTAGCATTTTCGGGTATTCGGGACTGAATCGCGGCGACGTTATCAAAACCTATTGGGGAAACGTGCCCGGTCCAGAGCTTGAACTGAACGGCCTGGAAGATGAAGGTCAAGCGATCGAGATCCTGTTTACCCAGGAGTTTCTTACTGCTCTCGGCAGCCCTGCAGGCGCAACCTATTACACGGTGACAGACCGGGCCGGGAACACGTCTGCCGAGTCTCAGAAGATTACCATCCCTCTGTTTCTGAACGACGTGACGCCCGGCCTACCTGCTCCGGTTATCGATAATAACGACGGCGTGATTGATTACGCAGAGTCAGTGGCCAGCGTCGAGGTGAAAATTCCTTTCTCGTCCTTTTTGATGGAAGGCGATCAGATTCTCCTGCACTGGGGTTCTGAAGAGTTAGGGCCTGCCGCTATTGCCGTGGAGGACCTGGACGAACCTTTCATTCTGTTTTTTGATGTCCCGTATCTGATCATTGAACAGGCTCAGAGTGGTCTGCGCGATATCAAGTATGACGTCATTAGAAATGGACAGGTTACCGGTACTTCAGACCCTCTTGAGGTGCTTGTCAACATCGAGCTGCCCGTGCCCGGCGTTCTCGACAAACCGACGATCAAAGGTAGCAGCAGCACGCCCAGCAACGAAGACAACTTTATTGATGAGAACGACTTTGAACTTGACGCCACCGTCTTGATTAACTGGAACCCTCTCTTTAAGGCCAATCAGATCTTGACGGTCTTTTGGGGCGACCAAGAGGTATTGGAACAACCCTACACGCTTACCAACAGCGACGTCGTCGCAGGCCGTACGCTGTTGCTCACTGCGCTGAACAGTAAGTTCACCGCCGTGGGCGCAGGAAACGACATCAGAGTTTATTACACCGTCAAAACCGAGGGTAATCCCAATCTCTCCACGTCATCAGAGCAGGGCTTGATCGTGCGTTCAAAAAATGAATTACCGGGTGGCCCGGACGGACCAGAAGCGCCGCAATTTATGTCGCTGTCTGCCAACGGCACGCTCACCTTTGAAAACAGTGCGCAAGGCGCCTCCATTTTTATCCAACCCTATTTAAATATGGCCCCAGGACACGTCATTGTCTTCACCTATGAAGCCTACAACGAGCTGGTGGGCGATGATAAAAAATTCGAATGGTCAGTCACGTCACCGGCCCTCACTCAGGAAGAAGTCCAGAACGGCGTTAATATTCTGGTGCCCCGTACTGTATTGAACCAGCACTGTTATGGGCATGCCGAGATCAGTTTCCAGGTAAAAAGCACTATGGGCCAAGGTAACTCGAAACGCGCCAGCGCCTACGTCGATATGCGTGTCGGTGGACTCTGCAGAATTTGACCTCGCCTGAACTTTGCCATTTATCTTTAAACAAGAAAAAGAGAACATCCATGAACTCACTACAGACTTCACCTGCACTGCCTGTTCCACTGCCCTTGAGCTATAACCCTCAAGGCATTGGCGATGTTGACGTAGCAGACCCCGCCAAGCCGATAGAAATACTGATCGGCCCTATCAATCTCAAGCCAAAAGATCGCATCGACCTGTTCTGGGGCACACACAATGAGGTTATTGATACCTACACACATTCTTCAGACTCACCGAACACCAATGGCTTTTTTTCATTGTATGTGGATACCCGCTGGATACAGTCAGGTCTTACTGATGTCAACTACCTCTATACGCCATTTCCCTCCAATGCCCAGGAACATTCGCCTGTTAACAAAATAGTCGTCAAACTGGAAATCCCCGGTGGTCGGGACCCCGACCCAGCCACACCCTATGAGAATGAGAAGCTCAACATTCCGACCGTCAACCCCTCTGGCGTGATCACCTCACCTGAGGGGGTAAGCGTTACCCTCGACGCTTACGAAAATATGGCTGCAGGGGATTCGATTTTCATCTATTGGCACGGCATCAGAGTCGAACACCCTCCTCTGACAGCAGACCAGCTTGGTAAACCGGTCACTGTTAGTATCGACAAGCAGATTATTATCGAAGCAGGGGACTCGGAAAATATTGTTGTCCGGTACGATGTCAGGGATATCGTCAATAACTGGTCACGCTTCTCTTTCCCAGCCTATGTTGCAGTCGAGGCTGGCAACTCCAGCCTGCAGGCCCCTATCGCCCCACAGGCGCCCAACATGGAGCTTGATCTCGATAAGCTGGCCGGCGCAGATGTTCAAGCGCTCGTGCTGTCACATGCCAGTATCGCCACCGGTGACATCATAAACTTCGTGATGGAGCGTAACACTGCAGAAGGCATTCAGCTGGAGTCCTTCACCGCATCAAAAGTGGTTCAGATACCTGGCAGCTTCGTGGAGTTTCTCATCCCCAATGAACAGTTCCATCCCATCGCACAGGGCCGGGCGCGTTTGAAATACACAGTGATCAAAGGCACTGGCGAGGCATTGCGTTCAAAGAGTCTGACTCTCGCAGTACTCGGTCAACCGCAGCAACTGTCATTGCCACATGTCCAAGGCGTCACCAATGGAATTCTGAACCCTGATAGTCACAATGTGATCACTCAGGTGCCGCCTTATTACTTTATGGCGGACGGCCACGACATCAACCTGGTATGGATTGGCAAGGCTGCCAACGGTGAGACGGTCATGCATCAGGAGGTTAAAAACCTGAATACCGATGATATCGGCAAGGGCATCGAGTATTTGATCCCGGATGAAAAGGTGAGTGCATTGGCAGGCGGTTCACTTGAGGTTTACTACACCGTAACCACCTACGCGAGAGCGTTCTTCAAATCGCCCATACTACGGTTGCTCGTGGACGTGGATAACAGCAGTCCGCTGGAAGCTCCTGCCGTAGACAAGCTGAGTGCGGACGGCATTCTCGACCCGGCCGATATACCACTCGAAGCCATTGTTCGCGTGTTGCCTTATCGGGCAATGGCTGAGGGAGACAAAGTCACCATTCACTGGGAAGGCGGTGATGCAGGGGGCACCTACAGCACATACACCGTTATCAATACAGGAACCGTCAACAGGGAAACCGTATTCCGCATTCCCAAACGGTACATCGATGCCAATCTAAACGGGCAGGTACAGGTCTGGTATACGGCGCAACATGGAGACAGAATTGCTGAATCGCAGAGATTGGCAATTACTATCCGTGAGATGGTGGCACTGCCCCTCCCCACCCCCACCCTAAAAGAAGCCACCGGCACCACGCTCGACCCGGTCAACGCTTCATCCGGTGCAACCGTGGTGATCGACGCCACCGCCAACCTGAAAGCCGGCGATCAGGTGATCGTGCAATGGCAAGGGCCGAACGGCAGTGACACCAAGGAAAAGACCCTGTCGAGCGCAGAAGCCGGCAAGACGCTGGAGATGCTGTTTGCGTTTGCTCTGGTGACGGCAAACGCCGGGCAGACAGTGGCGGTTTCTTATGTGGTCAATCGCGTCAACGGTCTGGTGCAGGTATCCGGCACGCTGGCCTTGCAGATTCTGGCGGCGCAGCCCGAACTGGGCCTGGACACGTCCCCGGTCACCCTGGCCGGCAAGGTCTATCTGCTTCCAGGCTACCCAGACCTGCTGCCGAACTTCCCGGCCGACACCACCCTTAAGCGTCAGGCCAGCGGCGGACAGGCACCCTATCAGTACACCTCGAGCAACCCGCTGGTCGCGAAAGTGGACAGCAACGGGCTGGCTTCGGTTCGAGGCAACGGCACGGCCACCCTTACGGCGACCGATGCTTCGGGCGCGAGTAAGAGCTACCTGATCACCGTCACCGGCGTCATCCATTGCATCGGCCTGGGCAGCGGGAGCTTTTCTCAGATCAGCAAAAACGCAGGCAACAACGGCGCGAGGATTCCGACCATTCACGAGCTGGTGGAGATCTATACCCTGTACGGCAATCGCTGGCCCATGGGCAACGGTAATTATTGGTCGTCCACTGTTTCAAGCGCCGGCATTGGGGGCTGGAACTGGTACTACGTGAAGAACATGGTCTCTGGTGGAAACTTCAAGTTGAAGAGCCACAACTCCAGTCTTGGCGTTGGCATCAGATGATCGAAAACTGATGAACCTGTAATCATCAAACAGGGTGTTACCCGAGAGGACAACGCCCTGCTTCTATTCATACGTTCTACAGAGTCAGGCCATGCACCACACGACATCCCCAGCCAAACGCTTTGTTCGTCCACCGTCTTGTGAAGGCAGTTTTCAGGCCAGCGTCAACAAGCGACCGTTCAAGGTGCTTTCCCTTGCGGGCCAGTTGACTCTGCGGGCAGAGCTGGAGCAGGCCCCCGATCAGTGGGTATGGAAGCTGATCGTCGACGGCAAGGTGGGCACAAAGCGAACGACTATCGGGCTGTTTCTGGACAGCAACCTGAAACCCGGTGATCACGATCTGCCAGGCCATGCCCAGATCAAAGTGATTTACAGCGAAACGCAGCACCGGCAAAACACCCTCTATCATTCAGCACACTTTCAAAACGGCACCCTGAACCTGTTTGAAGCCAATCCCTATACCTTGCGCCTGCGCGGACGCTTCAGTTTCAGCATGTCATCGATCAATTTCGAAGTGGCCAAAGGCTTTTTTGACGTACGTTGCCGATAGCTCAGGCGCGCAGAAAACGAGCAATCACTTGTGCCGACTCGACCAGGCATTGTTCATGGCTGATACCTGCCACTTTCAATGGTTTGAGGTCGTGATTGGCGGTCGGCAACCAGTGCAGTTGAATGGCGCTGGACAACGCATAACCCTCCACTGCTTCGCGATTACCCAACGCATCGCGTTCGCCCTGAACGATCAGAGTAGGTGCCTTCAGTTCAGCCAGATGGGCCACGCGTGGCTTTTCCGGCTTGCCCACGGCGTAGAACGGATATCCCAGGCAAACCAGCGCATCCACCTCCAGCTCATCGGCGATCAGGCTGGCCATGCGCCCGCCCATCGACTTGCCGCCAACAGCCAGTCGCCCAGCCACAAAAGGCCTGACCAAGGCATAGACCTCTCGCCAGCATTCCAGCAATTGCGCCTGCGGATTGGGCGGACGCTTGCTGCCGCCGTGACGCCGCAGGGCCATGTAAGGAAACTCGAAGCGCAGGACGCTGACGCCTTGCGCCGCAATATCAGTGGCCATGTGGTTCATGAAATCGCTGTCCATCGGTGCGCCTGCGCCATGCGCCAGCAGCAAGGTGGGCGCCTCCTGCGCTTCTGCCAGCAGGGTGGGCGTCCATAACCAGCCTTTTTCGTTGATCAGTTGCAGCCATTGATCCTTGCCGATGCCGGACTGTGGGCCTTTGCTCATGCTTGCCTCGTTCAGATGAGTCTAAGAGTAGCCCGCTACTATAACCGCGAATACTGCGTGAATAGCGCAAGCGCAGAGCGCGTGGACGCACCGACAGGCCCTGCCGGACAGCCACCATTCAGGTCCGCCCGGTTAATCTGCCAAGGTGCATAAGGTAAAAGTACCAAGGCGATGAGCGCCCCAAACCTGACACCGCCGGGCGGTTTCATTGACGGTACTGGCCTCGCACAATTGCAACAGAACCGCTGAGTCGGCCGCCAGAGTCATATGCCTGCTCAGGCCAGTTTGCTGGGCTATGACAGATGCAGCCGCCGATTGAACATACGTGACAGTCTTTGCGCGAGTCCTGATCAACTCGTCTGTACGCGAAGGTCGCCACCGCTTTGCTCCAATCCAGCGGCGATGCGTGAACTCCGCACCCTGCAACGGGGTGCGGAATACTCGCTGACAATACAACGCAGATTATCCGCTCCGCGCTGCGGCTTCCCACACCCTTCTTTCAAAGCTAAACTCGCCGACACACGTCTGCTGCAACCATTTGACGCTCGCTAATGTGCCTGTCTGTTCCTGCCCCTGCCTTTTCGTGTGCTTCGATGCCATTTCCAGCGATGCATCGCCCGAGCCCGATTACGTCTGCGGTCAACATCTGAATCGTGGAAGTCTGTAATGAACACAACAACCAGTCCGACGACCTACAACTACACAGTGGTGCGCCAGTTTGCCATCATGACCGTGGTCTGGGGCGTGATCGGCATGAGCCTTGGCGTGTTCATCGCTTCGCAGCTGGTCTGGCCGGGACTGAACCTGGAACTTGAATGGACCACCTTCGGACGCCTGCGGCCGTTGCACACCAACCTGGTGATCTTTGCGTTCGGTGGCTGCGCACTGTTTGCCACCTCTTATTACGTGGTGCAGCGCACCTGTCAGACGCGGCTTGTTTCCGATGGCCTGGCGGCGTTTACCTTCTGGGGCTGGCAAGCCGTGATTGTCGGCGCCATCGTGACGCTGCCGATGGGCTATACCACCACCAAGGAATATGCCGAACTTGAATGGCCGGTGGCAATTCTGCTGGCAATCGTCTGGGCCGCCTACGCTGCAGTGTTTTTCGGCACCATCGTCAAACGCCGGACCCGGCATATCTATGTCGCCAACTGGTTTTACGGCGCATTCATCGTGGTGACCGGCATGCTGCACATCGTCAACCATATCTCGTTGCCGGTCAGCCTGTTCAAATCCTATTCGGCCTACGCCGGAGCGACCGACGCCATGATCCAGTGGTGGTACGGGCACAATGCCGTAGGGTTTTTCCTGACTACCGGCTTTCTCGGCATGATGTATTACTTCGTGCCCAAACAGGCCGAACGCCCGGTGTACTCCTATCGTTTGTCCATCGTGCACTTCTGGGCATTGATCACGCTATATATCTGGGCCGGTCCGCACCATCTGCACTACACCGCACTGCCAGACTGGGCACAGTCGCTGGGCATGGTCATGTCGATCATTCTGCTGGTACCCAGCTGGGGCGGGATGATCAACGGCATGATGACGCTGTCGGGTGCATGGCAGAAGTTGCGGACCGATTCGATACTGCGCTTTCTCGTAGTCTCACTGGCGTTCTATGGCATGTCGACCTTTGAAGGCCCGATGATGGCAATCAAGACCGTCAACTCGCTGTCGCACTACACCGACTGGACCATCGGTCACGTGCATGCCGGGGCACTGGGCTGGGTGGCGATGATTACCATTGGGTCGGTTTATCACATGATTCCGAAACTCTACGCCCGTCCGCACATGCACAGTGTCGGCCTGATCAACACGCATTTCTGGCTCGCGACCGTGGGCACCGTGCTGTACATCACCTCGATGTGGGTCAATGGCATTACCCAGGGCTTGATGTGGCGTGCAGTGAACGACGACGGCACGCTGACCTATTCCTTCATCGAAACCATGCAGGCCAGTCACTCGGGCTACATCGTGCGGGCAATCGGTGGTGCCATATTCACCAGCGGCATGCTGCTGATGGCCTACAACGTGATACGTACCGTGCGCGCCTCTGACCCGCAGGCGGCCGAGGCCGCTGCGCGCATTGCCGTCGTGGGAGCGCATTGATGAAACATGATGTGCTCGAAAAAAACATCGGCCTGCTGGCCTTCTTCATGGTCGTTGCCGTGAGCATCGGCGGGCTGACGCAGATCGTCCCGCTGTTTTTTCAGGATGTGACCAATCAACCGATCGAAGGCATGAAGCCACGCAGCGCACTTGAAGTAGAAGGCCGCGATGTGTTCATCGCCAATGGTTGCGTAGGCTGCCACTCGCAGATGATCCGGCCATTACGCGCCGAGACAGAACGCTACGGGCATTACTCGGTGGCGGGCGAAAGCGTCTGGGATCACCCTTTCCTGTGGGGCTCCAAACGCACCGGGCCGGACCTGGCACGGATCGGCGGTCGTTACTCGGATGAGTGGCACCGTGTGCATCTGAATAACCCTCGGGACGTGGTCCCAACGTCGATCATGCCCGCCTATCCGTTTCTGGCCGAGAAAAAGATCGACAGCACGCAGACGGCGAAAAAGCTGCAAGTGCTGCGTACCCTTGGCACCCCGTACACGGACGCGGACATCGCCGGTGCGGCGGCGACCGTGCAGGGCAAGACCGAAATGGACGCGCTGGTGGCCTATCTTCAAGGCCTCGGCACGCTCATCAAGAGCAAACGGTGAACCTGATGGACATCGGAATGATTCGAGGCCTTGGCACACTGGTCGTAATGGTGGCGTTCATCGGCCTGATGCTGTGGGTGTTCAGCCCTGCCCGCAAGGCACACTTCGACGATGCGACCCTGCTGCCTTTCGCGGATGACCCCGAGGCCATCGGCAAGGTCGAAACTGCCAGGGCTGAACGGGAAGGCCGGTCATGAGTACGTTCTGGAGCCTGTACGTCGCGGTCCTGACGCTGGGCACAATCATCGCCATGCTCTGGCTGCTGCTGTCCACGCGCAAAGGTCAGCCCGACGAACCGACAGATGAAACCGTCGGCCATACGTTCGACGGTATCGAGGAGTACGACAACCCACTGCCCAGATGGTGGTTCTATCTATTCGTAGCGACCATCGTCTTTGCGCTGGGCTATCTAGTCCTGTACCCGGGCCTGGGCAACTGGCAGGGTTTGCTGCCGGGTTACGACTATCGGGACAAGGACAGCAAGACGCAATTCTCCGACGGCCAGCAAGGCTGGAGCAGTGTCCACGAATGGGAACGGCAAGTGGCTGTTGCCGAAGCACGCTACGGCCCGCTGTTCGCCAAATACGCCGCCATGCCCGTCGAGGAGGTAGCCAAAGACCCGCAGGCGCTGAAAATCGGTGCTCGCCTGTTTGCCTCCAACTGCTCGGTCTGCCACGGCTCTGACGCGAAAGGCGCCTACGGCTTCCCCAACCTGACCGATGCCGACTGGCGCTGGGGCGGCGACGCTCAGGCGATCAAGACGTCGATCATGGCCGGGCGCATGGGCGTGATGCCCGCCCTGGGCGAAGTGCTGGGCGAACAGGGTGTGCGTGATGTATCGGCCTACGTGCTGACTCAACTGGACGCCCGGCAGTTACCCGAAGGTGCCAAAGCTGACCCGGTCGCGGGACAGAAGACCTTCGCGACACTCTGCGTTGCCTGTCATGGGCCCGAAGGCAAAGGAATGCCGATTCTTGGCGCGCCGGACCTGACGCACCCCAACGCGTTTATCTACGGCTCCAGCTTCGCTCAGTTGCAGCAGACCATTCGTGATGGCCGCCAGGGCCAGATGCCCGCTCAGCAGGCACTGCAAGGCAATGACCGGGTTCACATTCTGGCTGCCTATGTGTACAGCCTGTCCCGCCAGGAGAAGCCACCTGAATCCAGATGACGCGGCTCGATTAGCCCATGGTTGTTGCATTCTGTAAGAACAAATTCGTTGTAGTTACATCTCTACATGACTAGACTCCTTCACGACCACGATAATCTGTCTACTCATTCTGGAAGTCGCGCACATGACCACTACCCTCTCCAGCCGTGAATTCAATCAGGACACCAGCGGGGCCAAGAAGGCCGCGAATGAAGGCCCGGTATTCATTACCGACCGAGGTCGCCCGGCCCATGTGCTGCTTTGCATCGAGGATTACCTGAAGCTGACCGGCAGCGCCGCAAGCATCGCCGACATGCTGATAATGCCCAGTGACATCGATATCGAGTTCGAACCTCAGCGCGCCGTGATCACTCCACGACAGGTTGATCTGTCCTGATGTTCCTGCTCGACACCAACGTGGTTTCAGAGCTCAGAAAGCGCACTGCAGACGCCAACGTGCTTCGCTGGTCGCGAACACAGATGGCCTCCAGCCTGTTCATCTCGTCCATCACGATTCTTGAGCTCGAAACAGGTATCCTGCGTATCGAACGCTGCGACCCGGTACAGGGCGCAGTATTGCGAATGTGGCTTGACCAGCATGTATTGAAAGCGTTCGCCGGACGTATCCTGACAGTCGACACTCAGGTCGCAAGGCGCTGCGCCCAACTGCATGTTCCCGACCCGCGCAGCGAATGCGATGCGTTAATTGCGGCTACTGCGCTGGTGCATGGCATGACCGTTGTCACACGCAACACAATCGACTTTCAGTCGTGCGGGGTCGCGCTGCTCAACCCTTGGGTCAGCCAGTTGAATGAAGAAGCGGCCGTTTACTCACGTGCGTCACGTTGAACGCGGATGTAAACCTGTCTGACCTGTATCGGCCCGGGCCACTCCACCGCCGCTGGACCCATCAATGAGCAACCAGATTCCAGTACACGACATCACACCGCCATCCGAAAAAAGCGGCGAATTCATCGACCTCTATGCCTCGCGCGAGAAAATCCACACCCGCGCGTTCAAAGGTCTGTTTCGCAATGTGCGCATGCTGGGCGGTGCCGTGTTGCTGCTTATCTTTTTTGGCACGGTCTGGCTCAATAAAGGTGGGCACCAGGCGGTCTGGTGGGACCTGCCGCAACGCAAGTTCTACATCTTCGGAGCAACGTTCTGGCCGCAGGATTTCATCCTGTTGTCCGGCATTCTGATCGTTGCAGCCTTCGGGCTGTTCTTCATCACGGTCTATGCCGGACGGGTATGGTGCGGCTACACCTGCCCGCAAAGCGTCTGGACCTGGATGTTCATGTGGTGCGAGAAAGTCACCGAGGGCGACCGCAACCAGCGCATCAGGCTTGACCATACACCGATGAGCACTGGCAAACTGGCGCGCAAGCTCGCCAAGCACAGCCTGTGGTTGCTGATCGGCTTTGCCACGGGCATAACCTTCGTGGGTTACTTCTCTCCCATTCGCGACTTGTGCATTGATCTGTTCACGGGCGAAGCGGATGGCTGGGCGTATTTCTGGGTCGGCTTCTTCACCCTGGCCACTTACCTCAATGCAGGCTGGCTGCGCGAGCAGGTGTGCATCTATATGTGCCCCTACGCGCGGTTCCAGAGCGTGATGTTCGACAAGGACACGCTGATCATCTCCTACGACCCGAATCGTGGCGAAACCCGCGGGCCGCGTAAAAAGGAAGCCGATCACCGTGCTCAGGGCCTTGGCTACTGCATCGACTGCACGATGTGCGTTCAGGTCTGCCCGACCGGCATCGACATTCGCCACGGCCTGCAGGTCGAATGCATAGGCTGCGCGGCCTGTGTCGATGCCTGCGATACAGTCATGGACAAGATGGATTACCCTCGCGGACTGATTCGCTACACCACCGAGCATAATCTTTCCGGGCAGCGCACCCGCACCTTGCGTCCACGCCTGATCGCTTATGCACTGGTTCTGCTGCTGATGATCGGGCTACTGACCGCAGCCTTCTGCATGCGCACCCTGGTGGGTCTCGATGTCAGCAAGGACCGCATGCTGTTCCGGGAAAACGCCGAAGGCCGTATAGAAAACGTCTACACAGTGAAAGTGATGAACAAGGATCAGATGGATCATGATTACGTGCTGGAGGCCAGCGGCCTGCCCGACCTGAAGCTGCAGGGCCGTCGGGAAATCAGCGTCCCGGCAGGCGAGATCGTCAGCCTGCCAGTGGAGCTCTCCAGCGCGCCGGAAAAACTCCCGGCGCACAGCAACGAAGTCACCTTTACCCTCAAGGACATCGGCAGCGACACACGTGTCGACACCAAAAGCCGTTTCATCGGCCCGCCCCTTCGTTAAGAGCACCGTCATGCCCGTTGCGACTGCTGCAAGCCCTTGGTACATACACCTCTGGCCATGGATCATCATCGCCATTCTGACCTGCTCGGTGACGTTGAGCCTGTCGATGGTGTTCATCGCAGTGACCAACCCCGACCCACTGGTCACCGATAACTACTACGAAGCCGGCAAGGGCATCAATCGCTCGCTGAATCGGGAAATGCTTGCGCAAAACCTCAAACTGCACGCCCGTGTGCATCTGGACGAGTTGACCGGCGAAGTCGTGTTACACCTGAGTGGCAACAGCACGCCGGAGCGTCTGGAGTTGAACCTCATTTCCCCGACGCGCCCCGACAGTGATCGCCGCGTGTTCCTGACCCGCAGTCCGTCCGAACCGAGCCGCTATATCGGGCAGTTGCAGGACCGGGTCGAGGGTCGGCGCTTTGTGGAGCTGCTGGGTGTCGAAGGCGACCAGACCTGGCGTCTGTTCGAAGAAGAACAGGTCGGCGCTGCTGACCTGACCCTGGGCGACGAACCCCTGCAAGCCGCGCAACGCCGGAAAGACTGAACATGGCAACGTTGCCCCCAGCCACACCAATGTGCTGTTACCACTGCGGACTACCCGTTCCAGTCGATGACCGTTTCACGGCGGTTGTGCTCGGTGAGTCCCGAGAGCTTTGCTGCCCCGGCTGTCAGGCGGTGGCCGAGACCATCGTCGCCAGCGGTCTGGAAAGCTACTACCGCCATCGCAGCGAGGCCTCGGCCAACCCGGAAAGCCTGCCCACGCAATTGATCGATGAGCTGGCACTCTACGACCGCCCTGAAGTACAGGCACCGTTCGTGCGCCACGACGGCGATTTGTCAGAAGCCACTTTGCTTGTCGAGGGCATCAGTTGCGCAGCCTGCGGCTGGTTGATCGAAAAACGCCTGAGCCGCTTGCCCGCAGTGGCCGAAGCGCGCATGAACCTCTCCACCCATCGCCTGCACGTACGCTGGCGCGGCGACCAGCTTGCCCTCAGTCAGTTGCTGAGCGAACTGCACGCAATTGGTTATGTCGCTCACCCCTGGCAGGCCGATCGCGCCGCCGAACGTCTGGCAAGAGAAAACCGTCTGGCGTTGCGGCAACTGGGCGTCGCTGGCCTGCTGTGGTTTCAGGCAATGATGGCAACCATGGCGACCTGGCCGGAGTTCAACATCGACCTCAGCCCGCAGATGCACACTATCCTGCGCTGGGTGGCGCTGTTTCTGACCACTCCGATCGTGTTCTACAGTTGCGCACCGTTCTTCCGCGGCGCATTACGCGACCTGCGCAGCCGTCAACTGACGATGGACGTCTCGGTGTCGCTGGCAATAGGCGCGACGTATGTCGCCGGCATCTGGACTGCGGTCACCGGCGCTGGCGAATTGTATTTTGATGCGGTGGGCATGTTTGCATTATTCCTGCTGGCCGGACGCTACCTGGAGCGCCGTGCCCGCGAGCGCACGGCGGCAGCCACGGCGCAGCTGGTCAACCTGCTGCCCGCCTCATGCCTGCGCCTCGGTGACGATGGCCAGAGCCAGCGCATCATGCTCAGCGAGCTGCGTTTGACTGATCGTGTATTAGTGCGCCCCGGTGCGGTGATACCGGCTGACGGCAGGATCCTCGAAGGTCATTCCAGCATCGATGAGTCCCTGCTGACCGGCGAGTACCTGCCACAAACGCGCGGCGCGGGCGACGCTGTCACCGCAGGAACGTTGAATGTCGAGAGTCCGCTGACCATTGCAGTGTCGGCGCTGGGTCAGGAAACCCGTCTTTCGGCCATTGTCCGCCTGCTCGAACGCGCCCAGGCGCAGAAACCCCGTCTCGCGCAGATCGCCGACCGGGCTGCACAGACCTTTCTGCTGTTTTCGCTGATTGCGGCTGCACTGATCGGTGTTGTCTGGTGGCAAATCGACGCATCCCGCGCTTTCTGGATTGTCCTGGCAATGCTCGTTGCCACCTGCCCCTGCGCGCTGTCGCTGGCGACACCGACCGCGTTGACAGCAGCCACCGGCACGCTGCACAAGCTTGGTCTATTGCTGACCCGAGGTCATGTGCTGGAGGGCCTGAATCAGATCGACACAGTCATCTTCGACAAGACCGGCACCCTGACCGAGGGACGTCTGGCGCTGCGCAGCATTCACCCGCTACGCGAACTGGACGCCGACCGCTGCCTGGAGCTGGCGGCTGCATTGGAAAACCGTTCCGAGCACCCCATTGCCCGCGCCTTTGGTCGAGCGTCAAGGGCTGCCGAAGAGGTGCGCAGCACACCAGGACTGGGGCTGGAAGGACGGGTTGACGGGAAACTGCTGCGCATTGGCCAGGCGGCGTTTGTCTGTGCGCCGAACGGCACTGAACCGCCGGTGATCACCGATGAGTCCGGCCAGTGGCTATTGCTGGGCGATGCGCAAGGGCCGCTGGCCTGGCTGGTACTCGACGATCGACTGCGCGACGATGCCGACACCTTGTTGCAAGCCTGCAAGGCGCGAGGTTGGAAAACGCTGCTGCTGTCCGGAGACAGCTCTCCGATGGTCGTCAGTGTCGCGCAGGCGCTGGGGATAGACGAAGCGCGTGGCGGCCTGCGCCCGGACGACAAGCTGGAGGTGCTGCGACAACTTCAGGCCCAGGGACGCAAGGTGCTGATGATCGGTGACGGGGTGAATGACGTCCCGGTCATGGCCGCTGCCGACATCAGTGTGGCAATGGGCTCGGCCACCGACCTTGCAAAAACCAACGCTGACGCCGTGCTGCTGTGCAACCGTTTGCCGGTGCTGATCGACGCACTGAATCTGGCCCGACGCACGCGCAGGGTCATTATCGAAAATCTGCTCTGGGCCGGCCTGTACAATGGCCTCATGCTGCCATTCGCGGCACTGGGCTGGATCACCCCGGTATGGGCGGCCATCGGCATGTCGCTCAGTTCATTGACCGTAGTGCTCAACGCCTTGCGCCTGCCCCGTATGCCGCGCCGCGCCCTGATGTCACAACCTGCCCCGGAGGTTTCATGCCCGCGCTTTACATCATGATCCCTGCTGCGCTGCTGCTGGTGGGTGTCGCGATCTACGTGTTCTTCTGGGCGGTGGACAGCGGCCAGTACGACGATATGGAAGGCCCGGCGCACAGCATATTATTCGATGATCCGCCGCCGGTGGATCATGCCCGGTCAGAACCGCAACGGCCTGGCGCTGACGAGAAACACGATGTTTGAACTTGCTTCGATGCTGCTCTCGGCGCTCCTTCTCGGGCTGCTGGGCGGCGGTCATTGCCTGGGGATGTGTGGCGGCCTGATGGGAGCGCTGACACTGGCCATTCCCAAGGAGCAGCGCAGCCGTCGATTCCGGCTGCTGCTGGCCTATAACCTTGGGCGCATTCTCAGTTACACGGTTGCTGGCCTGGGTTCCGGACTGGTCGGCTGGGCAGTCGCGCAAAGCCCGCTGGCAACGGGTCTGCGGGTCATCGCCGCGGTGTTACTGATCGTAATGGGGCTGTATCTGGCCGGCTGGTGGAGCGGGCTGACGCATATCGAGCGCCTGGGCCGAGGCCTGTGGCGATACCTGCAACCGCTGGCCAGTCGCTTACTGCCGGTGTCCAGCCTGCCCCGCGCCTTGTTGCTCGGCGCGCTGTGGGGCTGGCTGCCGTGCGGGCTGGTTTACAGCGCCCTGCTCTGGGCCGCCAGCCAGGGTAATCCTCTCCACAGCGCCCTGCTGATGCTGGCCTTCGGGCTGGGCACCTGGCCCGTTCTGCTGGCCACCGGACTTGCCGCCGAGCGCACCACTGCCCTGCTGCGCCAGCGGGGTGTTCGCATGGCCGGAGGGTTGCTGGTGATCGTGTTTGGTCTCTGGACCTTGCCGGGGCCGCATCAGCATTGGCTGATGCGGCACTGAGGCCGGGCAGCTCATCCCGCTTGATCCACGTCAACGCCCGGCCTTGAGCGCTTGCGTATGCTCGCGACATCGCCAGCCTGACCGGGAAACGTGCGCATGCTTGACGCCATTCGTTGGGATTCAGACCTGATCCATCGCTACGATGTGGCAGGACCGCGCTATACGTCCTATCCGACAGCAGTGCAACTTCACACACAGGTAGGCGCATTCGACCTGTTGCATGCACTGCGGGAAAGCCGCAAGGCGTTGCGCCCGCTGTCGCTTTATGTGCATCTGCCCTTCTGCGCGAACATTTGTTACTACTGTGCCTGCAACAAGGTCATCACCAAGGACCGCGGACGCGCCCAGGCTTACCTGCAGCGGCTCGAACACGAAATACAGATGCTCGCCTGCCATCTGGCACCCGGTCAGGTGGTGGAGCAACTGCACTTGGGTGGCGGCACGCCGACCTTCCTGAGTCATGATGAACTGCGCCGGTTGATGGCGCAGCTGCGCGCGCATTTCAACTTTCTCGAGGATGACTCCGGCGACTATGGCATCGAGATTGACCCTCGCGAAGCGGACTGGTCGACCATGGGCCTGCTGCGCGAGCTGGGTTTCAACCGGGTCAGCCTTGGCGTGCAGGACCTGGACCCGACCGTGCAACGGGCGATAAACCGCATGCAGAGCCTGGAGGAAACCCGCGCCATCGTCGAAGCCGCCCGCACGCTGCAGTTTCGTTCTGTAAATATCGACCTGATCTACGGCCTTCCCAGACAAACCCCGCAAGCGTTCAGCCGCACAGTGGATGAAATCATCGAATTACAGCCCGACCGGCTGTCTGTGTTCAACTACGCCCACCTGCCGGAACGCTTCATGCCGCAGCGGCGCATTGACACGGCCGAACTACCGGATGCCCGGAGCAAACTGCTCATGCTCGAGCGCACCGTCGAGCAACTGGGCAGCGCCGGTTATCGCTACATCGGCATGGACCATTTCGCGCTGCCCGACGATGAGCTGGCCATCGCCCAGGAAGATCTGACCCTGCAACGCAATTTTCAGGGCTACACCACGCATGGTCATTGTGATCTGATCGGGCTGGGCGTCTCGGCCATCAGCCAGATCGGCGGGCTGTACAGTCAGAACAGCAGCGACCTGAGCGACTATCAAAGGCTGCTGGACAGCGACCAGCCAGCAACCAGACGAGGGCTGATGTGCAGCGCTGACGACCGGATCAGACGCGCAGTCATTCAGCAGTTGATCTGCCACTTCATGCTGGATTTCGCCGAGATTGAAAAAACATTTTCCATCGATTTCAGAGACTATTTCAGCGATGCGTGGCCACAACTGCTTGGCATGGCAGAGGACGGGCTGATTGCGTTGAGCGATGCAGGGATTGAAGTCAGACCGGCAGGCCGGCTACTGGTGCGCGCAGTGTGCATGGTATTCGATGCGTACCTGCCCCGGCAGAACAGACAGCAGTTCTCCCGGGTGATATGACCAGGGGCCTGGTTCTACATTTTGGCCAGAACCAGCATGCCCGCCTTGATCTTGTCGGCGTCGCTGGAGTTCAGGCTGTTCATCAGCGTCGACAAATCGGCCGTGGAATTGCTCACCTGCGCCTGCAATGTGGTGAGCACGGTCTGTAGCGCCGCGACCTTGGTGCGGCGCTCCTCGGGACTCAGACTCGGGTCCTTCAGAGCCTTCTGGATCTGCTCCATGGTTTCCGCGATCCTGCGCTGAAGCTCGCGAATCGCCTTGAGGATCTTCTGCACGGAAGACGGCAGGCCGCTCTGCTCGATATCGGCGTTTCTGGAAGACGACGCAGCGGCAGCCTTGCCCGCTGACGATAGATTGACCTCTACACCCTTTGCCTCACCTGCAGGCGTCTCGACGCTGCTTTCGCTGGTCTGGCTGCTATACGTAATCTGCGAGGTCGCAGTACGTATCGTAATACTGTTGATCAACGGAAGTGTCGTTGACATGCCAAGGCATCCTGGTTCATCCAAGGGAATACAGGCTTATCGGCAGCCGTTCTGGAACCTTGATGGTGCAGAAGTCTTTGCAGGCTGGCCCCGACAAGCAAGGGTGAGTTACCCTTACGGCTTATGTGTGTTTTCCCACAAGGAATTAAGTGATGTCCGAGCCAGTAAAGTTGCGCGCTCAAAGTCAGGCTCACTGCAAGGATTGCAGTCTCGCTCCACTCTGCCTGCCCCTCTCGTTGAATACGGAAGACATGGACTGCCTTGACCAGATCGTCAAACGGGGCCGTCCGCTGAAAAAAGGCGAATTTCTATTCCGCCAGGGAGATACCTTTGAGTCGGTCTACGCAGTACGTTCCGGTGCGCTGAAGACCTTCAACATCAGTGACAACGGCGAAGAACAACTCACCGGCTTTCATCTGCCCAGCGAACTGGTCGGAATGTCAGGCATGGACGCCCAGGCTTATCCGGTCTCGGCGCAGGCACTGGAAACCACTTCAGTGTGCGAAATTCCATTTGAACGCCTGGACGAGTTGTCGGTGCAGTTGCCGCAGCTGCGTCGCCAGTTGATGCGCGTCATGAGCCGCGAGATCCGCGAAGATCAGCAAATGATGCTGTTGCTGTCAAAGAAGACCGCCGATGAGCGTATTGCCACGTTTCTGATCAATCTGTCTGCGCGCTTTCGAGCCAGAGGCTTCTCGGCCAATCAGTTTCGTCTGAGCATGTCGCGCAACGAAATCGGTAATCATCTGGGCCTGGCCGTCGAGACGGTGTCGCGGGTATTCACCCGGTTCCAGCAAAATCAGCTGATTGCTGCAGAAGGCAAAGAGATTCATATCCTCGCCCCGATCGAGCTGTGCGCGCTGGCGGGCGGCGCGATGCAAAGCTGATACGTGCGATCTGTGGCGGGTCGGCTTAAACTATCGGCCAAACCTGCCATGGATCCACCTGATGACTTTCGATCAATCGAACTTCAAGTCCCTTATACGCCCGGTCGTAGACTTCCCCAAACCGGGCGTGGTGTTTCGCGACATCACTCCCCTCTTTCAGTCGCCCAAGGCTACCCGTCAGGTAATCGATAGCTTCGTGCAGCGCTATATAGAGGCCGATTTCAGCCATATCGGCGTCATGGACGCGCGTGGTTTTCTGATTGGTTCGGTGGTGGCGTACCAACTGAACAAGCCGCTGGTGCTGTTTCGCAAACAAGGCAAATTGCCTGCCGACGTACTCTCCGAGGCCTATCAGACCGAATACGGCGAAGCGTATCTGGAAGTGCATGCCGACAGTTTGTGCGAAGGTGACTCAGTCATCATGTTCGATGACCTGATCGCGACGGGAGGCACGCTGATCGCCGCCGCCAACCTCATCCGCCGCATGGGCGCCGAGGTACATGAAGCCGCTGCGATCATCGACCTGCCGGAACTGGGCGGCTCGCAACGCCTGCGCGATCTGAAGATCCCGACGTTCTGCCTGACCGAGTTTGCGCTGGACGAGCAGTAAGACGGGCGCTGACCGTGGCTCCGCTTTGCACGGCGGTTCTGCGATGTCAGATGGATTGGGGTTCGACTCAAGTCATTTTTTCGCCCCTCGGCGAGTTACTTTGATGAGGCCAAAGTAACCAAAGCCTTTCGCTCCTGTTTCCGGCCCGACTTCGTCGGGTTCCTTCGCCCTGTCACTGATCCGGGGGTAGCCTGGCGTGCTGCCAGGCTACCCCCGGATCAGCGCCAGGACTCAGCCGTCACTTACGTCGCACTCTGCGTCGTCAGTACCATCGCGATAAAAAAGCATTGTATGGCAGCATTAACAGGTAAGGCATGATGTTCTGCCGCACCGGAAATTTGCAACGCCAAGCGTTAAGAAGAGCATGCCAATGCAGAGTGATTGGCACGAGAGTTACAAGACTCTCGTTGCGCACACTCCAGCATGGGAATGCAGTTCTGGACGCGCTGCGTCCGACCTTGAATGGGCAGCGCACGCGTGTACCGAAGAGAAACTAGCTCGCAGTATTGCTGTGCAGTTTGGTCATCAGTTGCGCTTCGGCCTGGGTCAGGCCGCAGGACTGGGTCAGCTCATCGATGCTGGCACCCATGCCGACCAGGCGTGCAGCCTGGGCAAAGGACAGCGTGGAGGGATCGCGCTGTTCCAGTGCAGTGAGCTTGTCCGGCAACGGCGCAACAATGGCACGCAGCTCGTGTAACGCTTCGCCCATGCGCACCGTGCCGTTCTGGTAGTTGTCCAGGCGCCTGGCCAACTCCTTGATCCGCTGATCACGCAAGGCAGCCGCCTCATCACGCTCGGCGTCGAGCTTGCGCTGACGCCTGGTATGGGCCAGGAACATAAACAGGGTGACTACCCAGAGAATGCCCAGGAAGACGACAGCTACCTCAAAGATCAATCAGATGCTCTCCAGTTCGGACCACTCTTCTTCGGACATCATTTTGTCCAGTTCAACCAGAATCAACAGTTCGCCGTTCTTGTTGCAAACGCCCTGAATGAATTTGGCCGACTCATCGTTACCCACGTTTGGCGCGGTTTCGACTTCAGACTGACGCAAGTAAACCACTTCAGCCACGCTGTCGACCAGAATCCCGACCACTTGCTTGTCGGCTTCGATGATCACGATACGCGTATTGTCGCTGACTTCAACCGGAGCCAGGCCAAAGCGCTGACGGGTGTCGATCACGGTGACAACGTTACCGCGCAGGTTGATGATGCCCAGTACGTAGCTTGGCGCACCCGGGACCGGGGCGATTTCAGTGTAGCGCAGCACTTCCTGCACCTGCATCACGTTGATGCCGTAGGACTCGTTGTCCAGGCGGAACGTAACCCATTGCAGGATAGGATCTTCGGAACCTTGTGCAGACGACTTATTCATAACCCCAACCCCTCACGTGTGTTCTTTTCAGGTGATGCCACTGGCATCGACCCATGATTATTTCGACTTGTTCAACTGCTTGACCGCGCCACTGGCTATCAGCTCGGCCAACTCTGCAACATCCAGCAACGCGCACATGTGCTCGATAACCGTGCCCGCCAGCCATGGACGCTGACCTCGCTGCGTGCGCCATTTGATCTCGTTCGGATCAAGACGCAACGAACGGCTGACTTGATGAACCGCCAGTCCCCACTCGTATCCCTGCACCGAAATCACGTACTGCAATCCCTGGCGAAAATCGTCGCGGTAGCGATCAGGCATGATCCAGCGCGCGGTATCCAACACTTTCAGGTTGCCCGCCTGGCAAGGCAGGATCCCGAGAAACCAGTCCGGCTGACCAAACAGTGGCGTCAGCTCCTGCCCTGCCAGCGGGTAAATCGACCCCAGGCATACCAGCGGCACTGCCAGCGTCAACCCGGCCACGTCGAACAACAGGCATTCGAACGGCTCGGCGGCCCATGCAGGGCGACCATCGCTGGTCGGCGGCGGCGTCGGCGTGCGCTGGGTCACCAGTGTGCTCAACTCGGCGACCGGCTCGACCAGCTCAACGGTCGACACCGCCTCTTCAACCTTTACCACTTCGGCAACAATCACCGGAGCGACTTCAATCACGGGCGCAGGCGCTGCGACCTTTACTGCTACAGCCACCGGAGCCGGCGCGGCCACCGCAACCGCCAACGGTTTGATCTGCGCTTGCATCCGCGCATCAGAGGCCTGCTCTTCGAGCACAGCCGCCTGAAATTCATCAATGCTGCTGACAGGCTCTTCAAGCACTTCAGTCGCGTCGTACAGCAATGCGTCCAGATAGGACTGCAACGCCAGTTTGGGTCGTGTTGCTACTTCTACAGGGCGGTTCATACCGGGGCCCAACAAAAAATGGAGCATGTGCAACCTGATAGAGTTATCGGCCGCATTGAGGCATCACTTGAGCAAACTGTGTAGAAAGAATGGACGTTCACGTCAGGCCACCTGAGCATTGAGCTGCTCGGCGAGCATATGCTTGAGCAATGCCCGATAAGCAATCACACCGCGACTCTTGCTGTCATTCTGCGACGGCGTAAGCCCCAGACGGCTGGCATCGCGCAGCCGCGTGTCGACCGGCACGTAGGCTTGCCAGACGTGCTCGGGAAAACTGTCGCGCAACAATTTCAAGGTGCCCATCGACGCCTGGGTACGACGGTCGAACAAGGTCGGCACGATGGTGTAAGGCAATGGCACCTTGCGCGAACGGTTGATCATGGTCAGGGTATTGACCATACGCTCCAGGCCTTTCACGGCCAGAAACTCTGTCTGTACCGGTATCGCCAACTGCTGGCTGGCCGCCAACGCATTGACCATAAGAACGCCCAGCAACGGCGGACTGTCGATCAGCGCATAGTCAAAATCCTGCCACAACTGCGCCAGACTTTTAGCAATCACCAGGCCCAGGCCGCTCTGGCCAGGGGATTGACGCTCCAGTGTGGCCAGCGCCGTGCTGGAGGGTATCAGCGAGATACGCTGGTCACTGGTCGGCAACAGCAATTGGCCCGGAAGACCCTCCGGCACCGCACCCTTGTGGAGAAACAGATCGAAGGCACTGTGTTCCAGTTCGTCCGGGTTATGCCCGAAATAGCTGGTCATGGAGCCGTGGGGGTCCAGATCGACCACGACCACACGCTTGCCCGCATCGGCCAGCAAGCCGGCCAGGGCGATGGTCGTGGTGGTCTTTCCGACTCCACCTTTCTGGTTGGCTACTGCCCAGACTCTCATTGATGTTTTTCCTTGCGTACAGCAACGACCATACCGATACGATGTTAGGGGGCAGGTGACGGAGAATTGACGGCGTTCGCGCGTACCGGCGGCTTTGCTGGCACCGGTGCAGTTTGTGTGCCAGCACGCCTCAGTGCAGCATCCGGCTGCACATTGGCCGACCCTGAGCTGGTCAGGCTGCGACGTACATCCAGATTTCGCGAGATGACCAGCACTACGCGGCGGTTCTTGGCACGCCCAGCGGCGGTGGTGTTGGGCGCAATCGGCTGAAACTCACCATAGCCCACAGAGGCCAGCCGCGCCGGATTGACTCCGTCCATCGCCAGCATGCGCACAATGCTGGCAGACCGAGCCGAAGACAGTTCCCAGTTGGTCGGAAACTGCGCCGTGCTGATCGGCTGGTCGTCAGTGAAGCCTTCAACGTGTATCGGGTTGTCAAAGCGTTTGACGATTCCAGAGACCTTTTCAATGATCGTGAAGGCCTGATCACTAGGAATGGCGTCGCCGCTGACGAACAACAGACTGGAATTGAGTTCGATCTCGATCCATAACTCGTTGCCGCGCACCGTCATCTGGTCGGACTTGATCAGGTCGCCAAACGCATCGCGCACATCCTGAGCGATGGTCTGCAGCGGATCATCAGAAGCCTGACCAATGCCGGCATCGGTCTGTTCGCTGTCCTTGACCAACGGCTCGGCGGGCTTGACCGAGACCGGGCGCTGCTCACCGATAGGGATCGGCTTCATGGTCCGCTCGGTATCGTTGAACACGCCAACCAATGCCTGGGACAGAATCTTGTATTTGCCTTCGTTGACCGAGGAAATCGAGTACATCACCACGAAAAAAGCGAACAACAGGGTAATGAAGTCGGCGTACGACACCAGCCAGCGTTCATGATTTTCGTGTTCTTCGGCCTGACGTCGGCGAGCCATGCACTGTTACTCCATGAAGCCTTGCAGCTTGAGTTCGATGGAGCGCGGGTTTTCACCCTCGGCGATGGACAACAGACCTTCGAGCAACATTTCGCGGTAACGCGACTGCCGGTGGGCAATGGCCTTGAGCTTGTTGGCCACTGGCAACAGGATCAGGTTAGCCGTCGCCACACCATAGATGGTGGCGACAAAAGCCACCGCAATGCCGCTGCCCAGTTGACTGGGGTCAGCCAGGTTGCCCATGACGTGAATCAGCCCCATCACCGCGCCGATGATACCCACGGTCGGCGCATAGCCGCCCATGCTTTCGAATACCTTGGCAGCCTGAATATCGCGGGTTTCCTGGGTGATGAAATCCACTTCAAGAATGCTCCGGATCGCTGCAGGTTCGGCACCATCGACCAACAGCTGCAAGCCTTTGCGGGCATAACTGTCAGGTTCGGAGTCGGCGACCGTTTCCAGACCGAGCAAGCCTTCCTTGCGGGCGGTCATGCTCCAGCCGATCACCCGGTCGACACCGCCGGGCAAATCGATGCGAGGCGGGAAAATGATCCAGCGGATGATTTTCATGGCGCGCATGAACGCGCTCATCGGTGACTGCAACAGTGAAGCACCCAGAGTGCCGCCCAGTACGATCAGGGCTGCCGGGCCATTGAGCAATGCACCTAGGTGTCCGCCTTCAAGAAAGTTGCCGCCAATGATTGCGACAAACGCCAGGATCAGACCGATAAGACTCAGTACATCCATCAGAGACAGGCCTCCACCAAGTGTCGGCCTATGTCATCCAGACTGTAGATCGCATCTGCAAGCTCAGCCTTGACGATTGCCATCGGCATGCCGTAAATGACGCAGCTCGCTTCGTCCTGCGCCCATACGGTACTGCCCGCCTGTTTGAGCAGGCGGGCGCCTTCACGGCCATCGGCACCCATGCCGGTCAATACCACCGACAGCACCTTGTCGCTGTAGGACTTGGCGGCAGAGCCAAAGGTGATGTCTACGCAGGGTTTGTAATTCAGGCGCTCGTCACCCGGCAGAATCTTCACCGTACCGCGCGCATCCACCATCATCTGCTTGCCGCCCGGCGCCAGCAACGCCAGACCAGGCCGCAGAACGTCGCCGTCCTCTGCTTCCTTGACGCTGATCTTGCACAGCTTGTCGAGACGCTCGGCAAAGGCCTTGGTGAAGGCCGCAGGCATGTGTTGAATCAGCACCAGCGGTGCCGGAAAGCTGGCCGGCAGCTGGGTAAGTACCCGTTGCAGCGCAACCGGGCCGCCGGTGGAGGTGCCGATGGCCACCAGTTTGTAAGCCTTGCGCTTGGGCGTGCCTGAGGTAGTCGGGTGCGCCGGTGCATGGTGAGCATGAGCCGCAGGTGCCGTGGCAGGCGCTGCTGTGCGCGTCGGCACAGCACGGGCTGGCGCGGCGGCGGGCGCAGGCGTCCGGCTGGACAGCGTCGGCGCTGCCGGAGCAGCCGATGCAGCGCTGGCCGCACCAAAACCGCTTGAACGGCGATTACTGCGTGAAATACTGTTGATTTTCTCGCACAGCAGTTGTTTGACCTTCTGCGGGTTGCGCGAGATATCTTCGAAATTCTTGGGCAGGAAATCCACCGCACCGGCGTCCAGAGCATCCAGAGTCACGCGCGCACCTTCGTGCGTCAGCGACGAGAACATCAATACCGGGGTGGGGATACGCTGCATGATATGGCGAACTGCCGTAATGCCATCCATCATCGGCATTTCGTAGTCCATGGTGATGACATCAGGTTTGAGCGCCAGCGCCTGCTCAATCGCTTCCTTGCCGTTGGTGGCGGTGCCGACCACTACAATGTTGGGGTCCGAAGAAAGAATTTCCGTAACACGGCGGCGGAAAAAACCGGAATCATCCACCACCAGGACCTTGACTGCCATAAACACTCCAATAGGCGCTGCAGGCAGCCAGGCTGCCCGCACCCCCGGGTTCAGATACGCCGTGCGGCGTAACGCTTGAGCATGCTGGGTACATCGAGAATCAAGGCGATGCGACCGTCACCGGTGATGGTGGCGCCCGACATGCCTGGCGTACCTTGCAGCATCTTGCCCAGCGGTTTGATAACCACTTCTTCCTGGCCGACCAGTTGATCGACAACGAAGCCGATGCGCTGGGTGCCGACCGTCAGGATCACGACGTGCCCTTCTAGCTGCTCTTCATGAGCCGCCGAACTGACCAGCCAGCGCTTGAGGTAGAACAGCGGCAAGGCCTTGTCACGTACGATCACCACTTCCTGACCGTCAACCACATTGGTAGTGGACAGGTTCAGGTGGAAGATTTCGTTGACGTTGACCAACGGGAAGGCAAAAGCCTGGTTGCCCAGCATCACCATCAGCGTCGGCATGATCGCCAGAGTCAGCGGGACCTTGATGACGATCTTCGAACCCTGGCCCTTGGTCGAGTAGATGTTGATCGAGCCGTTGAGCTGGGAGATCTTGGTTTTAACCACGTCCATGCCCACACCGCGACCCGATACATCGGAAATCTCGGTCTTGGTCGAGAAGCCCGGTGCAAAGATAAGGTTGTAGCAATCGGTGTCACTCAACCGATCGGCTGCGTCCTTGTCCATGACACCGCGCTTGACCGCAATGGAGCGCAGCACGTTAGGATCCATGCCCTTGCCGTCATCGGAAATCGACAGCAGGATATGGTCGCCCTCCTGCTCTGCCGAAAGGATGACCCGACCGCCACGAGACTTGCCCGTGGCTTCGCGCTCTTCCGGCGTTTCGATACCGTGGTCGACCGCGTTGCGCACCAAGTGGACCAGCGGGTCGGCAAGCGCCTCTACAAGGTTCTTGTCGAGGTCAGTCTCTTCACCGACCAGCTCCAGGTTGATCTCTTTCTTGAGCTGGCGAGCCAGGTCACGAACCAGACGCGGGAAGCGGCCAAAGACTTTCTTGATTGGCTGCATGCGGGTTTTCATCACCGCAGTCTGCAGGTCGGCGGTGACCACATCCAGGTTGGAAACCGCCTTGGACATGGCTTCATCGCCGCTGTTGAGACCCAGACGAACCAGGCGGTTACGTACCAGCACCAGCTCGCCGACCATGTTCATGATCTCGTCCAGTCGGGCGGTATCCACACGAACCGTGGTTTCGGCTTCAGTCGCAACCGGCTTTTCACCGGTGGGCGCAGGAGCACGTGCAGGCGCTGGAGCAGGCTTGGCGGGCTCAACCTTCGCAGCAGGCGCAGGCGCCGCAGCGGGCTTGGCAGCCGGTGGCGGAGCAGCAGCTACGGCGGCTGCCGGAGCAGGTGCCTTGGCAACGACCGCATCAGGCTTGAACTTGCCTTTACCATGCAGTTCGTCGAGCAGATTTTCGAATTCGTGATCGGTAATTTCGTCCGATGCCGCTGCAGCAGAAGGTGCCTTGGCAGCAACGGCCACAGGTGCAGCAGCAGCCGGAGCGGCTATGGCGCCGTCAAACGAGCCTTTGCCATGCAGTTGATCAAGCAAGGCTTCGAATTCGTCGTCGGTGATTTCATCGCCGGCAGGCGCTCCACGACTGCTCTGTGCCGCAGGCGCAGGGGCTGGAGCGGCTACTGCATCGGCCGCAAACTTGCCCTTGCCATGCAACTGATCAAGCAGGGATTCAAATTCCTGATCGGTAATTTCATCGCCAGCTGGCGCGACCGCAGGTGCCGAAGCCGGTGCCGCTGCTGGTGCCGCAGACACCGGACTTGCGCCGTGCAGCGAATCGAGCAGCTGCTCGAACTCATCATCGGTGATGTCATCGCCGGCCGCTTGCTCGGCAACCGCAACCGGAGCGGCGGCTTCAACCACCGGCTCGGGCTCAGGTTCGGGCGCTGCGACTTCGTCGGCAGATTGTGGCTCGGCCAATCGCGACAGCGCAGCCAGCAGCTCTGGCGTCGCCGCAGTTACGTCAGTCCGTTCACGTACCTGACCGAACATGCTGTTGACGGTGTCCAGAGCTTCCAGGACCACATCCATCAGTTCGGAATCAACGCGACGTTCACCCTTGCGAAGGATGTCGAACACGTTTTCGGCGATGTGGCAGCACTCCACCAGCTCATGGAGCTGGAGGAAGCCGGCGCCCCCTTTTACAGTGTGAAAACCGCGAAAAATTGCATTGAGCAGATCAGCATCATCCGGTCGGCTTTCCAGCTCGACCAATTGCTCTGACAACTGCTCCAGAATTTCGCCGGCCTCTACCAGAAAATCCTGAAGGATTTCTTCATCGGCGCCGAAGCTCATGGGGTGCTCCCTAAAATTAACCGTCAACAGATCTTAGAAGCCGAGGCTCGATAGCAGATCGTCTACATCATCCTGTCCGGATACGACGTCTTCACGTTTATCGGCATGAATCTGCGGACCTTCACCCTTGGCGAGATGTTTTTTAGGATCTTTTTCAGCAAGGATGGATTGTTCGTCATGTTCGATGCCGGCGAAGCGATCGACATGGCTGGCCATGAGCACCAGCTTGAGCAAATTACCCTCTACTTCGGTCACCAGTTGCGTGACGCGCTTGATCACCTGACCGGTGAGGTCCTGGTAATCCTGAGCAAGCAAAATATCGTTGAGATGCCCGGAAACCCTATCGGCCTCCTGCTCGGTACGCGTCAGAAAACCATCGACGCGCTTGGCCAGTTCACGAAACTCTTCGGCACCGATTTCGCGACGCATGAAGCGTCCCCAGTCTTCGCTCAACGCCTTGGCGTCGGAACTCAGACCATTCATGAGCGGCGTGCTTTCCTCGACCAGATCCATCGTACGGTTGGCCGCGTTCTCGGTCAGCCTGACGACGTAGGACAGACGCTCGGTCGCGTCCGTGATCTGCGACACCTCTTCGGCCTGAGGCATATGCGGATCAATGTGGAAATTGACGATTGCACTGTGCAGCTCACGAGTCAGCTTGCCCACTTCCTGATAAAGGCCGCGGTCGCGTGTCTGGTTGAGTTCATGGATCAGCTGCACAGCGTCACCGAAGCGGCCCTTTTCAAGGCTGGTGACGAGTTCCTGCGCGTGTCTCTTTAAGGTCGACTCAAAGTCGGCCATTGAATCATTGTTATCCATAGCGCCCTCGCGGCATGCATCAGCTATTGACGCGTTCAAAGATCTTTTCGATCTTCTCTTTCAGCGCTTGAGCCGTGAACGGCTTGACTACATAACCGTTCACCCCGGCCTGGGCAGCTTCAATGATCTGCTCACGCTTCGCTTCGGCAGTAACCATCAGTACAGGAAGGCTCTTGAGACGCTCGTCCGCACGGACCTGACGCAACAAGTCGATACCGGTCATGCCAGGCATGTTCCAGTCCGTCACCAGAAAGTCAAAGGCACCGCTGTGCAGCATCGGCAATGCGGTCAGACCGTCATCCGCTTCAGATGTGTTGGTAAACCCCAGATCACGCAACAGATTCTTGATGATCCGCCGCATCGTTGAGAAGTCATCAACGATGAGGATTTTCATGTTCTTGTCCAATTCGACCTCCAAGCAGTCTTTAACGCGTTCAGCACCTGAACACGCTGTTCACTCAATACTGGCACAGCACACCCCCAGCTATACGAAACGACGACGGGCTTGGCACAACGACAGTCAAGACTGCGACTAAAGCCCATCGAGACATTGCCCGACAGGCCCTTGCCTGGTCTATCCTGCTACCACGTAACGCTTTGCACAGCCGGCATGCAGACAACGCACGACAAACGTCGCGCACTGCCGTCAACGCGCTCGCCACTCCCCCAAACGCCCCCGCAAACGAGCTGCGCACTGGCTGTGTAACTGACTGACCCGAGATTCGCTGACCCCAAGAACCTCTCCGATTTCCTTGAGGTTCAGCTCTTCGTCGTAGTACAGCGCCAACACCAGACGCTCACGCTCTGGCAAATTAGCAATTGCATCGGCCAACGCTGCCTGGAAGCGCTCGTCTTCCAGGTCGCGCGACGGCTCAAGCGAACCGCTTGCGCCATCCTCATGCAGCCCTTCGTGATCGCCGTCCTGAAGCAGGTCGTCGAAACTGAAGAGGCGGCTGCCCAAGGTGTCATTCAAAATCCCGTAATAATCATCAAGACTCAACTGGAGTTCGGCCGCAACCTCGTGATCTTTAGCGTCACGGCCGGTTTTAGCTTCAATTGCACGAATTGCGTCACTGACCATTCGGGTATTGCGGTGCACTGAGCGTGGTGCCCAGTCGCCCTTGCGCACTTCGTCCAGCATCGCACCACGAATGCGAATGCCGGCGTAGGTCTCGAAACTCGCACCTTTGGTTGAATCATATTTGGTGGAGACTTCAAGCAGACCGATCATGCCGGCCTGGATCAGATCCTCGACCTGCACGCTGGCCGGCAAGCGCGCCAGCAGATGATAAGCGATACGCTTGACCAATGGCGCATAACGCTCGATCAACTCGTATTGCGAATTACGGGAAGCCTTGCTGTACATCTGGTAGCCGCTCGCAGTCATTGCACAGGCCCTGCACTGGTCTGGTGAACGAGTCGCTCAACGAAGAACTCGAGATGACCCCGCGGATTGGCTGGCAACGGCCAGGTGTCAACCTTCTGGGCAATGGCCTTGAACGCCAGCGCACATTTGGATCGCGGGAATGCTTCGTAGACGGCGCGCTGTTTCTGTACGGCCTTGCGCACGCACTCGTCGTACGGCACGGCACCTACATACTGCAGCGCGACATCAAGAAAACGGTCCGTCACTTTGGTGAGTTTGGCGAACAGATTGCGCCCTTCCTGCGGGCTCTGCGCCATGTTGGCCAGCACCCGGAAGCGGTTCATGCCATAGTCGCGGTTGAGCAGTTTGATCAGGGCGTAGGCATCGGTGATCGACGTGGGCTCGTCGCACACCACCAGCAACACTTCCTGAGCGGCGCGCACGAAGCTGACCACCGATTCGCCGATACCGGCAGCCGTGTCAATCACCAGCACATCAAGGTTGTCGCCAATCTCGCTGAACGCCTGGATCAGACCCGCATGCTGGGCCGGGGACAGATGCACCATGCTCTGGGTGCCAGAGGCGGCAGGCACGATACGCACCCCACCCGGCCCCTGCAACAGGACGTCGCGCAACTCGCAACGGCCCTCTATCACATCGGCAAGTGTACGTTTAGGCGTCAGCCCAAGCAGAACGTCGACATTGGCCAGACCCAGATCGGCGTCCAGCAGCATGACGCGACGGCCAAGCTCGGCAAGGGCCAGTGAAAGATTCACTGACACGTTAGTCTTACCGACGCCACCTTTGCCACCGGTCACCGCGATAACCTGTACGGGATGCATGCTGCCCATGTTATTTCTTTACCTTGTCTTGCGTAGACCGAAACCACATCGAGGGCTGCACGTTCGCAAATGAACACCACATGGCAGACCGTTGACGCAGGGACATTCCAATAATATCCATCACTTAACCCACTCTCTTGCCAGGGGTGTGATAGAGGTCAGCAAACATATCAGCCATTGCTTCCTCGCTCGGCTCATCCTGCATCTGCACACTCACCGCACGGCTCACCAGTTGATGACGACGCGGGGTGTGCAGGTCGTCAGGAATACGAGGTCCGTCCGTGAGGTAGGCCACAGGTAATTCATGACTGATCGCCAGGCTCAGGACTTCGCCCAGGCTGGCTGTTTCATCAAGCTTGGTCAGAATGCATCCGGCCAGGCCACAACGTTTGTAACTGTGATAGGCAGCGGTCAGTACCTGCTTCTGGCTGGTGGTCGCCAGTACCAGGTAGTTACGCGACTTGATGCCACGCCCTGCCAGGCTTTCCAGTTGCATGCGCAGCGCAGGATCGCTGGCTTGCAGCCCGGCGGTGTCGATCAGCACAACGCGCTTGCGCAGCAGCGGCTCCAGTGCCTGAACCAGCGACTGGCCAGGATCGACATGGGTGACCGGCACGTTGAGGATGCGCCCAAGGGTCTTGAGCTGCTCCTGTGCGCCGATGCGGAAACTGTCCATGCTCACCAGTGCGATATTCTGCGGACCGTACTTCAACACGTAACGTGCCGCCAGTTTGGCCAGCGTGGTGGTCTTGCCCATACCGGCAGGCCCGACCATGGCGATGACGCCACCCTCTTCGAGCGGCTCGATGTCCGGCACGGCAATCATGCGCGCCAAATGGGCCAGCAGCATGCGCCAGGCCTGACGAGGCTCGTCAATCTCCGGGATCATCGACAGCAGATCGCGCGACAGCGGGCCGGACAAACCGACACGTTGCAGGCGGCGCCACAGATTGGCCTGCTGCGGACGACTGCCCTGCAACTGGTTCCAGGCCAGGGAGCCAAGCTGAACTTCCAGCAGCTCGCGCAGGCCGTTCAATTCGGAGCGCATCGAATCATAGGCGCGCTGGCCGACAGCAGGCTCTGCGGGCGCAGGCGGCGTGTACGCGAATGGGCGCGGCGGCTCTTCAAGCGTCGGCTCGATGTGCGTATCGACAGCGCTGACCGGTTTGCCGGAAAACAGCTGAAGATTGATCGAAGCGTCGCTGTCGCTGCGGTTGTTCAATTCAGCCTGAGCGGAGACGATGCGCGACTGGGTCTTGCGCAGCTCGTCTTCAAGCTCCATGTTCGGCACACGCGGTGCCAGGGCGGACAGCTTGTAATCCAGAGCGGCAGTCAGCTCTACGCCACCGGCAATGCGCCGGTTACCGATGATGGCCGCCTCGGCGCCCAGCTCATCGCGAACCAGTTTCATGGCTTGACGCATATCGGCGGCGAAAAATCGCTTAACTTGCATGACTCACTACCTCAGCCGTTCGGCCCGACAGTCGCTACGATGGTTACTTGCTTGTTGTCCGGAATTTCCTGATACGCCAGAACATGCATGTTCGGTACAGCCAATCGTCCAAATCGTGACAGCATCGCCCGGACAGGCCCTGCTACCAGAAGAATTACCGGCACCCCTTGCATCTCCTGACGCTGGGCGGCCTCAATCAACGAACGCTGGAGCTTCTCAGCCATGCTTGGCTCAAGAAGAACGCCTTCTTCCTGACCCTGACCAGCCTTCTGCAAACTATTGAGCAATATCTGTTCCAACCTTGGTTCCAGAGTGATAACAGGCAGCTCCGGCTCAACACCTACGATGCTTTGGACGATTGCGCGGCTCAGACCTACCCGCACGGCAGCCACCAAAGCGGCGGTATCTTGACTCTTGCCGACGTTATTGGCGATAGCTTCTGCAATGCTGCGAATATCACGCACAGGTACATGCTCAGCCAGAAGCGCTTGCAGCACGTTGAGCAACGAGGACAGGGACAGCACACCAGGGACCAGCTCTTCAGCCAGTTTGGGCGAGCTTTTGGCCAGCAATTGCATCAACTGCTGGACTTCTTCGTGACCAATCAGCTCATGAGAGTGCTTGTAGAGAATCTGGTTCAAGTGGGTTGCCACCACAGTACTGGCGTCCACCACGGTATAACCCAGCGACTGCGCCTGGCTGCGCTGGCTGATTTCGATCCAAACGGCCTCCAGACCAAACGCCGGGTCTCTGGCGGTGATGCCGTTCAGGGTGCCAAACACTTGACCGGGGTTGATCGCCAGCTCGCGATCCGGATAAATCTCGGCCTCGGCCAGGATCACGCCCATCAGCGTCAGACGGTAGGCGCTGGGTGCCAGATCAAGGTTGTCACGGATGTGTACGGTCGGCATCAGGAAGCCCAGCTCTTGCGACAGCTTCTTGCGCACGCCTTTGATACGCGCCAGCAGTTGACCACCCTGATTGCGGTCCACCAGCGGAATCAGGCGATAACCCACTTCCAGGCCGATGATGTCGATAGGGGTAACGTCATCCCAACCCAGTTCCTTGGCGTCCTGAACACGGGTCGGCGAAGGCAGCAGGTCCTGTTGGCGTTGCACTTCGGCCAGCGCCTCGACTTTCACCTGGTTCTCTTTCTTCCAGAGCAGATACGCACCACCTGCAGCCACCAGGCCGAGGCTGATGAAGGAGAAGTGCGGCATGCCCGGCACCAGTCCCATTACGATCATGATCGCAGCGGAAACTGCCAGTGCCTTGGGCGAGGCGAACATCTGACGATTGATCAGCTTGCCCATCTCTTCCGAACCGGAAGCGCGGGTCACCATGATCGCTGCGGCAGTGGACAGAAGCAGTGATGGCAATTGCGCCACCAAACCGTCACCGATGGTCAGCAGGGTGTAAACGCGACCTGCATCGGCGAACGTCATGTTGTGTTGCAGAATACCGACCAGCATGCCGCCGATCAGGTTGATGAACAGAATCAGCAAACCGGCAATCGCATCGCCACGCACGAATTTGCTGGCACCGTCCATGGAACCGTAGAACTCGGCTTCCTGAGCGACTTCAGCACGGCGGCGCTTGGCTTCCGGCTGATCGATGAGACCGGCGTTGAGGTCGGCGTCGATTGCCATCTGTTTGCCTGGCATCGCGTCGAGGGTGAAACGCGCGCTGACCTCGGAAATACGGCCGGCACCTTTGGTGATTACCACGAAGTTGATGATCATCAGAATCGCGAACACCACGATACCGACGACATAGTTACCACCGATCACCACCTCACCGAAGGCCTGAATCACCTTGCCCGCAGCAGCGTGACCGTCCTGACCGTGAAGCATGACCACTCGCGTGGAAGCGACGTTCAGCGCCAGGCGCAACAGCGTGGCGACCAGCAGAATGGTTGGAAACACCGAGAAGTCCAGCGGCCGCAGAGCGTAAACACACACCAGCAACACGACGATGGACAGTGCAATGTTGAACGTGAAGAACACGTCCAGCAGGAACGGCGGCATAGGCAACATCATCATTGCCATCATGACCAGCAACAACAGCGGAACGCCCAACTGACCACGGCCCAGGCCAGTGATATTGCTGCGTGCGCTACTGAATATCTGAGAACGATCCACTGATTGTTTACCTGCGCACTAGATCAAAACATTGACGCCGATGGCGACCTGTATCGACCCTATTGCAAAAAGCTGTCCAACTTTTACAAAGCCAGTGCTGGTAAGGCTTTAGAGGCAGAAGCAACGTAAAACCGGCGTGCCTGCCGCAGTCAGAAAATCTTCAAGGGTGGACGCAGAGCGTCCAGAACGGCATGCGACGCGGAGCGTCGCACGATAGTTGAGATGGTCGCTCCTCACGCTCTGCGTGGGAATCGCACAGAGCGGACGCAGAGCTTCAGGAACCGCATACCCATGCGGAGCGCGGGCGCGAGGGTGGTCTGCTGGCGACGAAGCAAAGGGCTACGCATCGCGCTGCAGGTCGGGCGGGATCTTGATGTCGCCCAGCGGATCCGGGCGCTTGCCTTGACCGGCGCGGAACTGGCGAATCTGGTAGACGTAGGCCAGTACCTGGGCCACAGCCAGGTAGAGCCCGGCAGGAATTTCCTGGTCCAGCTCGGTGCTGTAGTAGATGGAACGGGCCAACGCCGCAGATTCCAGAATCAGTATCTGGTTATGCGCGCCGATTTCGCGAATCTTCAGCGCTACCAGGTCAGTCCCCTTGGCCAACAACATCGGCGCCCCGCCCTGCTCGGGATCGTATTTCAAGGCTACGGCAAAGTGCGTCGGGTTGGTAATGATGACATCCGCTTCCGGAATCGACGCCATCATCCGCCGCTGGGACATTTCGCGCTGCAACTGGCGAATACGCTGTTTGACCTCAGGGCTGCCCTCGCTGTTCTTGTGCTCGTCGCGGACTTCCTGCTTGGTCATCAGCAGCTTCTTGTGCGCTTCATACAGCACAAAGGGCACATCGGCAGCAGCGATAAATATCAGGCCACAGGCCATCCAGAAGCTGCTCCAGCCGACCACCAGCAGGCTGTGGATCATAGCCTGTTCCAATGGCTCATGAGCGATGGCCACCAGATCGTCGCGTTCCTTGTTCAAGACCACCAGAGCAACGGCAAGGATGATCAGAAACTTGCCGAAGGATTTGAGCAGCTCGACCAGCGCATGCGGTGAAAACATGCGTTTGAGCCCCGCCGCCGGATTCATCCGGCTGAATTTGGGCATCAGCGATTTGGTTGCGAACAACCAGCCGCCAAGCATGATCGGCCCCACCAGCGCCGCCACCAGCATGGCGATCAGAAACGGCAGCATCACAACCAGTGCGTGCAGGCCGGAGCTGAGCAACGCCTTGCCCATGTATGACTGATCCATGAGGGTTTCGCGGCTGATCGTAAAGTTGTCGCGCATCAACTCGGACATCATCTGCGCGATGCCTGAGCCGAACATCAGCAACCCGCCCGCCCCCATCAGCATGACCACCAGTGTGGTCAGCTCCTTGGAGCGCGCAATCTGCCCATCCGCTCTGGAGTCCTTGACCTTTTTTTCCGTGGGGTCTTCTGTCTTGTCCTGGCCATTCTCGTTTTCTGCCATCTCAACGAGCCCTCACCATGTCGCGCAACGATTGCAGTGCCTGACTGGCAATCGGCTGATACTGATTGAGAATATCGCCCATGCTCATCCACAGAATGACCATGCCCAGCACAAGCGTCAGCGGGAAACCGATCGAGAAGATGTTGAGTTGCGGCGCTGCACGGGTCATAACGCCAAAAGCGATGTTGATGATCAGCAATGCAGTGATAGCAGGTAACACCAGCCTGAGCCCTGAACTCAACGCCCAGCCTAGCCCGTTCGCCAGCTCCCAGAAATTATTGACTAGCAGACCACCACCCACCGGCATCGTGGTGAAGCTTTCGACAAGCACCTCCAACACCACCAGATGGCCGTTCATGGACAGGAACAACAGCGTGACCAGCATGGTAAAAAACTGGCCGATAACAGCCGAAGATACGCCGTTGGTAGGGTCGACCATCGAGGCAAAGCCCATGCCCATCTGCGTCGAGATGATCTGCCCGGCGATCACGAAGATATGGAAAAACATCTGCAGGGACAGCCCCATGCCGGCGCCGATGATGATCTGCTCGCCGATCAGCAACAGCCCACTGAGGTCAAGCGCCTGAACCGGCGGCATGGCTGGCAGCGCGGGAGCGACCACCACAGTGATGGCAAATGCGAGGTAAAGACGCACGCGCCGGGGAACCAGCGTGGTGCCGATCACCGGCATGGTCATCAGCAGCGCGACGATACGAAACATCGGCAGCATGAAGCTCGCTACCCAGGTACTGATCTGGATATCGGTCAGCGCAAGCATCGGCTGCATGCGGCGCTAGCCGATCAGTGTCGGAATACTGGTGTACAACGACAGCATGTATTCCATGAATATTTTCAACAGCCAGGGGCCAATGACAATCAGGGTCACGAGCATGACCAACAGGCGCGGCAGGAAGCTCAGCGTCTGTTCGTTGATCTGCGTGGCCGCCTGAAACATCGCCACCAGCAGACCGCACAACAGGCTCGGCACCACAAGAATCGCGACCAGCACGGTGGTCAGCCACAGCGCCTCGCGAAACAGATCGACAGCTACTTCCGGCGTCATCGGGCAGACTCCTCAGGGAAACGACTCATACGCCACCAAAACTGCCAGCCAGGGTGCCGACGATCAGCGCCCAGCCATCTACCAGCACGAACAGCATGATCTTGAACGGCAGCGAAATGATCAGCGGCGACAGCATCATCATACCCATCGCCATCAGCACACTGGCCACCACCAGATCGATGATCAGAAACGGAATGAAGATCATGAAGCCGATCTGAAACGCCGTCTTGAGCTCCGAAATCACGAACGCCGGAACCAGAATGGTCAGCGGCGCAGCATCAGGTGTCGGGATATCGGTACGTTTGGACAGACGCATGAACAACTCAAGGTCACTGGTACGGGTCTGTGCCAGCATGAAATCCTTGATTGGCACTTGCGCCTTGGCGACCGCATCCTGCGCCGTGAGTTTTTCAGCCAGATAAGGCTGCAGCGCATCCTGATTCACACGGTCGAAAACCGGCGCCATGATGAACATGGTCAGAAACAGCGCCATGCCCGTCAGGATCTGGTTCGAAGGTGTCTGCTGCAAACCGAGGGCCTGACGCAGAATCGAGAAGACGATGATGATCCGGGTGAAACTGGTCATCAGCATGACAAACGCTGGAATGAAGCTCAGCGCGGTCATGATCAGCAGGATCTGCAGACTGACCGAATACTCCTGCTGACCGTCGGCACCATTGGACAGCGTGATCGCCGGTATCGACAGCGGATCGGCCGCCAGCACAGCAGGCGTCACCATGACCAGCAACAGCAGTATCAGGAAACGCAACGCGCCCATTACTTCTTGTCCTTATCCTTGCCCATCAGCTCCATCAGGCGCTGAGCGAATTCAGGGGTCGCCTGCTCACGCACAGGCACCTGTACCGGTTCCTTGAGCACATGCAGAGGCGTGATCCGCCCTGGCGTGATACCCAGCAACACCTGTTCGCTGCCGATCTGCACCAGCACCAGCCGATCACGCGGACCGAGCGCGCGCGAACTCACCAATTCGATGACCTGACCATTGTTCGGCCCCACGCGCTGCACGCGGCGCATCAGCCATGCGAGCACGAAAATCAGACCGACCACCAGTATCAGACCGAACAGCAGTTGTACTAACTGCCCGCCCATACCGCCGGATACCGTGTTGGCCACTTGCGCAGGTGCGGCCTGAGCAGCGGGCTCGGCAGCCCAGGCCAGCGACGGCAGGGTCAGCAGAACACTCAGCCAGCGCCTCACTTAGCGCAGCTTCTTGATGCGTTCGCTCGGGCTGATCACGTCGGTCAGACGGATGCCGAACTTCTCGTTGACCACCACCACCTCGCCATGCGCGATGAGCGTGCCGTTGACCAGCACATCCAGCGGTTCGCCAGCCAGGCGATCCAGCTCGATCACCGAGCCCTGGTTAAGCTGTAACAAGTTACGAATGTTGATATCGGTGCTGCCAACTTCCATGGAGATCGACACCGGAATGTCGAGAATCACATCCAGGTTAGGACCGTCCAGAGAAACCGGACCCGTGCTTTTCGGCACGCTGCCGAACTCTTCCATGGTCATCCGGCTACCCGAATTCCCCGCATCCGCCGCCAGCAACGCATCAATATCAGCCTGACTGTCGCCGGCTTCGCCCAATGCAGCAGCCCACTCATCGGCCAACGCCTGATCTTCAGCAGACGTCATATCGTTTTCATCAGCCATCAGTTGTCCTCTGCACGCAGTATTTCAGTTACGCAACAATTTCCGACGTCGACCAGACAGGTCAGCGTCGCGCTATGGGTTCGATTACTTGCAGGGCCATCTTGCCCTTGTGCGAGCCAAGCTTGACCTTGAATGACGGTACGCCATTGGCACGCAGGACCAGCGAGTCGCTCAGTTCCACCGGAATAACGTCACCAGGGCGCATGTGCAGGATGTCCCGCAACGGCAACTGGCGCTGAGCGATGGTCGTGGTGAGCGGCACATTGACGTCCAGAACGTCTTCCTTGAGCGCGTTGACCCAACGCTCGTCCTGATCGTCCAGATCCGACTGAAAACCGGCATCGAGCATTTCGCGGATCGGCTCGATCATCGAGTACGGCATGGTCACGTGCAGATCTCCGCCACCGCCATCCAGTTCGATATGGAAAGTGGAAATGACCACGGCCTCGCTCGGCCCGACGATGTTGGCCATGGCCGGGTTCACTTCCGAGTTGATGTACTCGAAGTTCACTTCCATGATCGCCTGCCAGGCTTCCTTGAGGTCGATGAACGCCTGATCCAGCACCATGCGCACAACGCGAAGTTCGGTCGGCGTGAACTCACGGCCTTCGATCTTGGCGTGGCGGCCATCGCCACCGAAAAAGTTGTCCACCAGCTTGAACACCAGTTTGGCGTCGAGGATGAACAGCGCAGTGCCCCGCAGCGGCTTGATCTTGGCCAGGTTGAGACTGGTCGGCACGTACAGCGAATGCACGTACTCGCCGAACTTCATAACCTGAACACCACCCACCGCCACGTCAGCAGAGCGGCGCAGCAGGTTGAACATGCTGATACGCGTGTAGCGGGCGAATCGCTCGTTGATCATTTCCAGCGTCGGCATGCGCCCGCGGACAATCCGGTCCTGACTGGTCAGGTCGTAGCTTTTGACACTGCCAGGCTCGTTGACGGTGTCGGTCTGGACCATCCCGTCGTCGACGCCATGCAGCAGCGCGTCGATCTCGTCCTGGGAGAGCAGGTCTTGCACGGCCATGTGAGAGTCCTACTGCAATACGAAGTTAGTGAAGAGCAGCTGTTCGATCACAGTCTTGCCGAGTTCTTTCTGTGCCACTTCCTGAATGCTCGCGGTCGCTTTCTGACGCAGCATTTCCTGGCCGATCGGCGAGGCCAGCGACTCAAAGGGTATAGCTGCAAACAGCATGACCAGATTGTTGCGGATCAGCGGCATGTGCGCCTTCAGCGCTTCCATGTCGGCGGCATTGCGCGACAGCATGGTGATACTGACCTGCATGTAGCGCTGGCGACCATTGGAGTTGAAGTTGACCACGAAGGCCGGGGTCATGGGTTCGAATACCGCCACTGGCTTGACGTTAGCTGCGGCAGCGGCAGCAGCCGGGTCTGGTGTGCTTTCGCTCTTGTGCATGAGGAACCAGGTCGCGCCCACCGACAAACCTACCGCCAGCAGCAACGCCACAACGGCGAGGATGATGAGCTTGAGTTTGCCTTTGGTTGCCGGGTCTTTAACTTCTTCGCTCTTCGCCATGCCAATAATCCGTCACTATTCAAGAGATTCTTCAATACGTGACAGAGGCAGAGCAAGTGTTATGCCAGAGTTGTACGAGATGACGATGTATTGGACACAACCGGTTACGCGGCTGGGCGCGGAGGGATGGTGATGCTTGTGTCAGTGCTGAAGCGCCCGACCCGGGAGCTGATGACTATCGTTCCCACGCTCCGCGTGGTAATGCCTTTCGTGACGCTCTGCGTCACACAGTTCTGCGATTCAGTGAGATTCAGGCTCGACTTGAGTCATCTTTTCGCCCCTCGGCGACCTACTTTGATGGGGCCAAAGTAGGCACCCCCCTCGCTCCTGTTTCCGGCCCGACTTCGTCGGGCTCCTTCGCCCTGCCACTGATCCGGAGGGTCGCCGCAACGGGCCATCCGTGGCCCGGTGCGGCTAGCCTGGCGTCCTGCCAGGCTAGCCCCGGGTCAGCGCCAGAACTCAGCCGTCACTAAGGTCGCAATTTGTGTCGTCTGTACCATCGAGCTCGAAAAGCATTTCTACCTTAACAACTAGCAGGCAAGGCATGACTTAGCGTCGCGGCTGCCATGTGAGACAGGAGCATCACGCGTAATAATCGATCTCGCTGCTGCCGATCACGCGTGCAGCCGGCTGGCTGACCGGAACAGCAGCATCGACGCCTGCAATGTCATCCGAAGTGTCGCCTGAGCTCACGCCATTACCACGACCGTTGCGCTGGGCGCGGCTGGCCTGCTCTTGAGCCTGTTGCTGGGCCTGCTGTTGCGACTGGTCGGAAACGTTGACGTCGACGTTGCCAAGCCCCTGCTGAACGAACGACTCACGCAACCTCGACATCTGACTTTCCAGTGCGTCACGCACACCCATGTGGGCGCTCATGAACGTTACCTGGGTCTGCTGCTCCGGTGCCATGTTGATGCGGATGTCCAGACGTCCGAGTTCGGCGGGCTCCAGCTTGATATCGGCAGTTTTGAGGTTCTGGCTCGACAGGTACATGACGCGGTCGACAATGCCTTCGGTCCAGCCGCTTTGATGCATGGCCAACGGCTGACTCATCAACGGCGCGGCGGCAGGTGTTGCCGCAACACGAGCCGGTTGCGCGGCCTGACTCAGCGCAGCGAGGCGATCGGCAAAGTTATCGACGCGCGTGTCGCCAGCGGCGCTTTTGACATCCTTCAGTCCTTCGCCGATCAAGCCGCTGAACGACTTGTCACTGCTTTCCGTGCTGCTCTCTTCCGAGGGAAGCTGCTCGCTCAGGGCCGACAGGTTATTGACAAGATTCTGGTTTGGATCAGCTTCTGCGTTGGTCGGGGTCGCTTTGTTGGCAGCATGGGTATTCTGCGCAGCCAGCTGCGTTTTGGCGTTGGCATTCTCCAGCGCCAATTGCACCGCATCCAGACCATCAAGCGGATCGGCGTCCGGATTGAATGCTTCTTCAGTCGGCGCGGGCGGAGCAGCCTGAGTGACCGTGAGCGCGGTCGCTGCGGGCGCAGCTGTGACGTCAGGGCTTTGTGGCCTGGCGACCGGCAAGGCAGGCGCTTGCGCAGCCATCGCCTGCAACGCCGGGTCAAGCACCGGGTCGACAATCGCCAGCCCTTCAGTCAATGCCGGGTCTGCAGATGCCTGTGCATCATCCTGCTTTGAACCGGCACTGGCAGCATCATCCTCAGCGGCAGTCGAACGGGTTGGCAAATCATTGCCGCTATCGGCAACACTCGACGTGTCAGCGGCATTGGCCTGATCACCGGAAGACTTGTCCTTGCCGACGGCAACCTTGTCCTTGTCAGGCGCTGCCTTGTCGCGAGCCGACTTGACCGGCGCATCCTCACGCGACGGAACAGCATCCTTCGCCTGTTTGGCATACACATTGGAAAAGCTGGAGGCCCCGTCCTTGCTGCTGTCAGCAGACTTGACCGCATTATTGGCCGTACCGGACCTTGAGGTCGCAGTGCTTGTGGCCTGAAGAAGCGCATTGGTAGCGAGGGGCATTTCGGTCTCCGCATAAGCTGCTGGTTATCGCCTTACCAGAATATTTAGCAATATGCGGGCCAACCTTTCACCGCCGCTTGAAAGGTTGCCGGATAAAGGAAGATCGGGGATCTGGAAATCAGCGATCAGCTGACAAACAACTGCCGCTCTGCGTTAAACAAGCCGCGAATAGTCATGTATTCGCTGTCGATTTTGCCGATCAGCTCTGGCAGCCCTGTGAACAACTGCTGACGGGACTGCTCTTCCAACTGCCGACACAGCTCGGAAAGTTGCAGCGCACCCATATTGCCGCTGCTGCCCTTGAAACTGTGCGCGGTGAGGCTCAATTCCTGAAAGTCAGGATGGCCTGTTTGAACAGCAAGACGCAGTTGCGCGATACGCTGCTCGGAATCCTTGAGGAACACATCCAGCAAGGTCGGATACTCGTCCTCCATGACTTCCTGCAAGGCATTCAGCACGCTGTAATCCAGATGAATCGACACTTGTTCACTCCTTGATCAAGACTCCAGAGGGGATTATGCCACTCCCTCCCAGGAAAATTCCACGCACGCCGTCCTGCCATCCGCAGACCACCGAGCCTCACGACTCAATTCACACACCAGGCGTAGCCCGCGACCATACAGTTCATTGCTCGCAGGTATCTGCATCCGGACTTTTTCAATATCAAATCCCTGACCACTGTCCTCCACGCTGAGGGTCAGCCGACCACCCTCTGCAACTGGCTCGACCTGCACAGTCACGCGGATGAACCCGGTCTGAAGCATGCCAAGACGCTCGGCGCGCTGCTGATAATACAGGGCGAAGCCTGCCGCATCATGCTTGAGCGACGAATCCAGCCCTAGCACACCATGTTCCAGCGCATTGCTATAAAGCTCGCCGAGCACCATATGCAGTGCGGCACCCTGATTGCGCAGGCCATGAACTTCAAGCAGCAACTGCAAGACGTACGGCAGCGGGTTGAAGCGCCTCAGGGTAGAAGCGCGAAACTCGAAGCTGGCCGACCAGTCCAGCGGGCTGGAGGCGCCGCTGTCCGAATAGGTCAGGGCAGGCAGACTCTGCAATGGCTCATCGACGGCGCTGATTTCCAGCAAGCTGACATCGTCACGTGCCTTGCCGCCAAAATCGTTGAGCGCTACGAGAATTTCCTCGATCAGCAAGTGCGGCTCGCGGTTGGCAGAAAGCACCTGGCGCAAACGCTGCGCACCGAACAGTTCGTCATTGTTGTTGCTGGTGTCGAGCACCCCGTCGGACAACAGGAAGATGCGATCGCCCGGCGCCAACGGATAGACATCGGTGCGTGTATCGAAAGCATCGACGCTCAGCACGCCCAATGGCAGGTGACTGGAAGCCAGCGGCACATGCTCACCCTGCGCGCCGCGCAACAGGTAGCCGTCTGGCAAGCCACCGCTCCAGACCTCGACCTGCCGTTGTGCAAGGTTGATACAAAGCAGCGTTGCACAACAGAACATGTCGACGGGGAGGATGCGTTTGAGCTTGGCGTTCATTTCACGAAGGATTTCAACCAGGCCGTAGCCCTTGGCGGTCATGCCGTAGAACACCTCGGCAAGCGGCATCGCCCCGACGGCAGCCGGCAAGCCATGCCCGGTGAAATCCCCAAGCAGGACCTGCATGTGCCCGGCTGGCGTGTAGGCGGCCAGCATCAGATCGCCGTTGAACAAGGCATAAGGAGACTGCAAGTAGCGGATATTGCCGACCCCCAGGCAACCGGCGTGGGCAATCTGATCGAACACCGCCTTGGCGACACGCTGCTCGTTGAGAAGGTACTCGTGGTGTTTGCTGATCTGGTCACGTTGTTGACGGACAGTTTCGTGCAACACCCGCAAGCGGTTCATGGCATTTAGCTTGGCGGCCAGCACCAGCGGGTTGTAAGGCTTGGACATGAAGTCGTCGCCACCGGCGTCCAGGCAGCGCGCAAGCGCCTCGCCTTCGGTCAGCGAGGTGAGGAAGATGATCGGCACCAGCGACTCACCACTCATCGCCTTGATCCGTCGTGCCGCTTCGAAGCCGTCCATGACCGGCATCATGGCGTCCATCAGAATCAACTGCGGACTTTCCGCCTTGAAGATGGCCACAGCTTCGACACCATTGCCAGCACTGAGAACCCTGTGACCCTGCCGCGCAACGATGGTTGAAAGCAGCAGCCGGTCACTGGCGCTGTCATCGGCGATCAGAATGCACAGCTTTTTCGGGGATGCCTGCACTGGGTATGCTCAGTTCGAACAACTTCGAGAAATTGGAAATAGCCAGAATCTTCAGTACATCAGGCGTGCAATTGACAAGGTGCACCACCGCTTTATCGCCACCGGCATGGTCGCGTAACAGCAACAGCATCCCCAGCGCAGAACTGTCCAGATAGTGCGTGCCCCGCAGGTCGACCACATAGTTCAGCGTCTGCGGGTGATCCTCGTAGGCTGCGCGAAACGCCTGATGGGATTGAAAATCAAAGCGCCCCTCGATGTAAAGGGTCAGCGTCTGGCCATCGGCAGAGCGTTCGGAAGTGACTGTCATGGGGAACCTCGAGGTGTTTCATCACCGAGACATTGATAGCGTAGACCAGCCAGAGAAATCACCGCGGGTCTGATTGAGTCAAACGTCAGAATTGTTCGTGACGAGGCAGACGCTGCGACAACTCGTCGAGCAATTTCTGCTCCCGCTTGTCCTCCAGTCTGCGTGCTTCATCCATATAACGCTGCACCAGCTTGCGCAAGCCTTCGACCCGCGCATAACAATCCTGCCAGGCGCTACGCGCCCGATCGAGATTGGCCTTGTGCCACTCAAGACTTTTGTATTGCTGGGCAACGGCGACATCGAGCTGACTGAGAAAGCGCTGATAACCCAGCAACCACTGCCCGGAAACCCCGGCACTGCCGCGTTGCAACCATTGCTGCTGATAATCCTGACGAAACTGGTCAAGTTCCTGCAGCTTGTTGTTGGCCAGATTGACCTGCCCCTGAAAATGCCCAAGCCGCTGAGCCGCCGTTCGCTCGGCGGCTTCCGCCATCTCGACCACTGGCGCCAGACGCGCCGCTCGACTCTGAGCCATAGGCTATCAGCCGCCAGGTGCCGGTGCGAATATCGACGCCAGCGCCTCGCCACTGCCTTGCATGCTTTCGTTGTCTCGCAGACCCTGGCGCTGATAGCGCACCAACACCGGGTGCAACGCAATCGCCATGTCTGTCTCGCGATCGCCACCCGCCACATAGGCACCGACACTGATAAGGTCGCGAGTCTGCTGGTAACGCGACCACAACTGTTTGAAATGCTGCGCACGCGCCATGTGCTCGGGGCTGACCACCGCAGGCATGACCCGGCTGATGGAAGCTTCGATATCGATGGCCGGGTAATGACCTTCTTCAGCCAGACGCCGGGACAGCACGATGTGACCGTCGAGCACACCCCGCGCGGAGTCGGCAATAGGGTCCTGCTGGTCGTCGCCTTCCGACAGCACCGTGTAAAAGGCCGTGATGGAACCACCACCCGCCTCGGCATTGCCAGCGCGCTCCACCAGCTTGGGCAGCCGGGCGAACACAGAGGGCGGGTAGCCCTTGGTGGCTGGCGGCTCGCCGATGGCCAGGGCGATTTCCCGCTGAGCCTGAGCAAAACGGGTCAACGAGTCCATCAACAGCAGGACATTCTTGCCCTTGTCACGAAAGTATTCGGCGATACGTGTGCAGTACATGGCAGCGCGCAGCCGCATGAGCGGCGCATCATCGGCTGGCGATGCAACCACCACCGAGCGCTTCAGACCCTCTTCGCCAAGAATATGCTCGATGAACTCTTTGACCTCACGACCCCGCTCACCGATCAGGCCGACGACGATGATGTCCGCCTCGGTGAAGCGCGTCATCATGCCCAGCAGCACACTCTTGCCCACACCAGTACCGGCAAACAACCCAAGACGTTGGCCGCGGCCAACCGTCAATAAACCGTTGATGCAGCGAATGCCGACATCCAGCGGCTGGCTGATGGGGTCACGCTTGAGCGGGTTGATGGTCGGGCCATCCATCGGCACCCAGTCTTCAGCCTTGATCGGCGAGCGGCCGTCCAACGGCCGGCCCGCGCCGTCAAGCACGCGGCCCAGCATGCTCATGCCCATCGGCAGGCGACCGGTATCGGCCAGCGGTACCACTCGCGCGCCGGGCGCAATGCCCGCCACGCTGCCAACTGGCATCAGAAACACCTTGCCGCCAGAAAACCCCATCACTTCGGCCTCGACTTCGACCGGGTGATGACTGTCATCGTTGATGACCACGCAACGGCTACCCATCGCCGCACGTAAGCCCTCGGCCTCAAGCGTCAGGCCAACCATACGCAGCAGGCGGCCCTCTACAACGGGCTGCGCAGGCAGACTGATCGACTCGGCATAGGAACCGAGGCGTTTGCCGAAACTGGTGCGATCAAGGCGCATCGAGCGTGTCCGCGTCAGCTTCGGCTGCACTGGAAGCCTTGCCGGGCGAGGCTTGCAGGTCGACGCTGAGGTCCGCCGCAGCAGGATGCGTCACTTGCTCATGCAACTGATCATGCATTTTGGAAATAGCCAGCGCGATTCGCGTTTCGACACTGGCATCAATACGGCTGTGCTCGGTTTCTATACGGCAACCACCCGGCAGCAAGTCTTCGTCTTCGACTATTTTCCACGACTCCTCATGACGCTCGCGCATGGCCTTGACCAGCAGGAAGTCCTGAGGATTGATGAAAATTCGCAGGTTCTGCGCACCCATCGGCAATAGCTTGAGCGCATCGCGCAACACGCTGGCGATCTGCCCGGAATCAGTGACCAGTTCGCGCTGAATGACTTGCCGCGCGATGTGCTCGACCAGATGAATGACGGCCTTTTCGATCTGGGTGTCCTGCTCGGCGATAGGTGCCAACAGGTGGCCCATCAGTTGTTCCAGGCTGGCGACCTTGGCCGCTAGAACAACTTCCGCTTCCTGGCGCACTTTTAACTGTGTGCTGTGAAAGCCTTCCTTTTCACCGGTGGCAAAGCCTTCGTTCCAGGCCTCCTGGCGGATGCTTTCCAGCTCCTCCAGGGTCAGCGGCTGAACTTCGTCCAGCGGTACTTCTTCCATCTCGGCCGGTTCGTCGACCGGTTCCGGTTCGGGCTCAGGCTCGGGTTCCACATGTGGATCGAAGCTGGGCAACGCCCAGATATCGAGCAACCCGGCGTCCTTGGCGCGAATGAGGTCGCTGGCCGATTCTTTATTGGAACTGGACATGAGTCGGCTGAATCCTTAGATCATTTCCTCGCCACCCTTGCCACCGAGTACGATCTCGCCGGCCTCGGCCATACGACGCGCAATGGTGAGGATTTCTTTCTGGGCGGTTTCCACGTCGCTGACACGCACCGGACCTTTTGCTTCCAGGTCGTCGCGCAACAGTTCGGCGGCACGCTTGGACATGTTCTTGAAGATTTTTTCCTTGATCGCCTCGTCCGAGCCCTTGAGCGCCAGTACCAGCACGTCCGAGGATACTTCGCGCAACAGCGCCTGAATACCGCGGTCGTCCACGTCGGAGAGGTTGTTGAAGACAAACATGAGGTCTTCGATCTGTACCGAAAGGTCTTCGTCGACCTCGCGGATCGAATCCATGAGCGCGCCTTCGATGGAGCTGTCGAGGAAGTTCATGATGTCGGCTGCACGCTTGATACCACCCAAGGTAGTACGCGACGTGTTGGCGTTACCGGAGAACTGCTTCTCGAGAATCTGGTTAAGCTCTTTGAGCGCTGCTGGCTGCACCGTATTGAGCGAAGAAACGCGCAGGATGATATCCAGACGGACCTTGTGATCGAAATGCCCAAGCACCTCGCCCGCCTGGTCTGCGTCAAGATAAGCCACCACGATGGCCTGAATCTGTGGGTGCTCGAAACGGATCACGTCGGCGACGGCACGCGGCTCCATCCATTTGAGGCTGTCCAGACCGCTGGTGTTGCCGCCCAGCAGGATCCGGTCGATCAGGCCGTTAGCCTTGTCTTCGCCGAGTGCCTGGGTCAGCATCTTGCGGATATAGCCGTCGGAACCGACGCCAAGGCTGGTCTGATCGCCGACGATGTCGACAAACTCGCTCATGACCTCTTCGACCTGCTCGCGATGCACATTGCGCATCTGAGCCATCGCTACGCCCACTTTCTGGACTTCCTTGGGACCCATGTGCCGGAGCACCTGAGCCGCGTCGGTTTCGCCGAGGGAAAGCAGCAGCACTGCGGCTTTCTCGACTTTGGAGAGTTTGGCTACCATGGCTCGATCATTCATCAGTGTTAATCCACTCTTTCACGACCTGGGCCACACGACCCGGATCTTCGGCCACCAAGCTCTTGATTGCGTTCAACTGTGCGTCATAACCCTCGGTCGGGCTAGGCAGCAGAATACTTTGCGGGCCACCCAGGCTGACGCGGTCGTTGGACAACTCGCCATCCAGGCCGCCCATGCCACCCAACTCGGCGTCGCCACCGAAACCGGCCAGTTCCTTGCTCTTGCCGGTGGTGATGTTGTTCAACACCGGACGCAGTACGCCGAACACCAGGATCAGGATGAAGATCACCCCTACCGCCTGTTTGACGATGTCCCAGAACCACGGTTGCGAGTAGAACGACGCCTCTGGCAACACTTCAGCGCGCTCACTGGAGAACGGCACGTTGATCACGCTGACGCTGTCACCGCGGCTGGCGTCGAAACCGACGGCATCCTGCACCAGACGCGTAAAGCGAGCCAGATCCGCCGCGCTCCACGGCGCACGAGTGACTTCACCGTTGGCCGCATTGGTCTTGACCATGTCATCGACCACCACCGCGACCGACAGACGGGTCAGACGGCCCTGCTGTTGCTTGGTATGGCTGATCGAACGGTCCAGCTCGAAATTCTTGGTCGACTGCACGCGCTTGTCGGCCGGGTACGGAGCCAACGCTGGCTGACCGGTCGCCGGGTCCATGATCTGTTGACCATTGGCATCCAGCAGCGGCTGGCCTGGCGCAATAGGGCCTGCCGCACCAGCCGCACCGGCAGTTGCATTCTGCGGAGCAGTTGCAGGACCTGGCGGCTGGTTGCTCAGTGCCCCCGGAACGCCGCCCGTGCTTGAGCTGCTGGAGCGCTGTTCATTGACTGATTGCTCGCTGCGCAAGGCAGGCTGGTCAGGGTTGAAGCTTTCGGCGGTCGATTCGACGGCGCTGAAATCGACCACTGCCGAGACTTCAGCCTTGTAGCGATCATTGCCGAGAATCGGCTGCAGAATGTTCTGCACGCGCTGGGTCAGCATGCCTTCCATGCGACGGCTGTAGTCGAACTGCTTCCCAGCCATGGTCAGTTCGGAATTTTCCGCCTGATCGGAAAGCAAAGCGCCCTTCTGGTCGACGACCGTAATCTGCGACTTGCTCAGCTCGGGAACACTGGTGGCCACCAGGTTGATAATGGCCAGAACCTGGCTGGGCTCCAGCGATCGGCCAGCATATAGCTCGACCAGTACCGAAGCGCTTGGTTTGCGGTCGTCACGGACAAACACCGAACTCTTCGGAATCGCGAGGTGCACACGGGCACCCTTGACGTTGTTCAGGGCGGAGATAGTACGTGCCAGTTCGCCTTCCAGACCACGACGATAACGCGTGGCTTCCATGAACTGACTGGTCCCCAGGCCCTGATCCTTGTCGAGGATTTCGAAACCGATGTTAGCGTCGTTCTGCACCACGCCTGCCTGCGCCAGCTGGATACGCGCACGCTGCACATCATCGGACTTGACCAGCAGCGCGCCGGAATTGGGTTCGACGGTGTAGTTGATATTCGCCGCAGTCAGGGTGTCCATGATCTGCTTGCTGTCCATGCCCGCCAGGCTGCCATAAAGCGGACGGTAGTCAGGCTGCTGGGACCAGAGCACCACGGCAAAACCGATGGCCACGCTCGCGGCAAGACCGACCATGAGGCCGATCTGACGCAGCATGGTCATTTCGGAAAGGTTTTCCAGAAAAGACAAACCGAACAACGGTTTCTTATCGGAAGCGCCCGCTCTTGCTGGAACGGGATCGGCAGTTGCTTCGGCCATGACTCAGTACGTCCCTTAAACCGGCATCTGCATGATGTCTTGATAAGCTTGAACCAGCTTGTTACGCACCTGGGTCAACGCCTGAAAAGACACGCTGGCTTTCTGCGACGAAATCATGACGTCGGTCAGATCCACACCGCTCTTGCCGATTTCAAATGCATTGGCCAACTGACTGGAGGCCTGCTGGGTCTGCGCGACCTTGTTGACGGCCTGGCCAAGCATGTCGGCAAAGCTGCTGGCGCCGGCTTCCTGCGCGCCGGACACGGGCTTGGGTGCAGACATCGCATCCATCTGCATGGCCCGCATATCCAACATCAAGCGATTAAATTCAACACCTTGGCTCATGGACGTTTCTCTCGTAAGGCCCGCAAATTTTTGACACTGATTCAGCGGGTACAGAAGACATAGCAACAACGGTGCCAGCTAGATGGCGGCTATTTGCCACACCAAATGGGAATGCCATGTTGCCCGACATGAAATCACTCCAGACCGCCCGTACTCATGGGGGGGTATCCGGATATTTCCGGCTTGCACCGCTTATACGAATATTCAGTGACCGGCGATCACAACCACCGATCAGCGCCACCAGCTCAGGTAGCGAACAGATAGGCTTCCACATCCATCCCGGCATCGCGCATCTGCGCCAGCTTGTAACGCAAGGTACGCGGGCTGATACCCAGGCGCTCGGCGGCCTCTTTACGACGACCGCGCTCCGCACGCAGCGTGTCAATAATCATCTGAAACTCGCGACGCCTGAGGTCATCACCCAGTGCACCGACAGATTCCGCATTGGCACCGGAACCTGCATTATCAGACGAGGATGTGACAGGCAAAGACGGCACCGCCTCCACCACCGCAGCGGCTGGAAGACTTGTCACCGGCCCGGACAGACAGAAATCCTGCGCCTGTATCACCCCGCCCTGCTGCAGAATCAAGGCCCGCTGCACGGCATTGTCCAGCTCACGCACATTGCCAGGCCAGGGGTAGCTGACCAGACACTGCTGCGCTTCGGCAGAAAGACGAACCGGCGCGTGCTTCATTTTATTGACGTGCTTGGCCAGAAGCCGCTCGGCCAATGGCAGAATATCGGCAGTCCTTTGACGCAGCGCCTGCCAGGCCAGTGGAAACACCGACAGGCGATAAAACAGATCTTCACGAAAGCGCCCCGCCGCCACTTCACCCGCAAGATCGCGGTTGGTGGTGGCCACGACACGAATATCCAGAATGATCGGCTTGCGCGCCCCGACACGCTCGACTTCTCGCTCCTGCAACACACGCAACAGTTTGGCCTGCAGCCCCAGCGGCATTTCAGAAATCTCGTCGAGCAGGATTGTCCCGCCGTCAGCCTGCTCGAACTTGCCGGCCTGCGCGGCAATGGCGCCGGTAAACGAGCCCTTTTCATGACCAAACAGCGTCGCCTCCAGCATATTGTCCGGAATCGCAGCGCAGTTGATCGCAATAAAAGGCTTATCGGCACGTGGCGAATTTTGATGAATGAAACGCGCCAGCACTTCCTTGCCTGTGCCGGACTCGCCGGAGATCAGCACAGTGGAGTCGCTCTTCGCCACACGGCTGGCCAGGTTCAATAACTGGATACTGGCGGGCTCGACAGCAATCGGCCCGTCACGCTCGGCAGGCTCCAGACGACCTAGTGCATGTCGCGCAACCAAAGCAATCAGAGCCTTGGGCTCGAAAGGCTTGACCAGATAATCCGCCGCGCCCTCACGCATGGCATCGACCGCGCGATCAACGGCACCGTGAGCGGTCATCAGCAGCACCGGCAATTGCGGATAGCGATTGCGCAACAGACTCAGCAACTGGTGGCCGTCCATGCCCGGCATGTTGACGTCACTGATCACCAGACTGAATGGCTGCGCCTCGGCAGCAACCAGCGCATCCTCCGCAGAACCGACCGCCTGGTACCTGTAACCTGCCAGTTCAAGGGTCTCGCCAAGCGCCTCGCGCAGTGAACGGTCGTCCTCGACCAACAACACATTGATCGACATCAGTTGTTACCTGTGGAGCTGGACGCCGGAATCAGTGGCAGGCTGACGATGGCGCAAGTACCACGGCCGACCCGCGACAAATAATGCACGCTGCCCTGATGCGCACGCGAAACGGCGGTCACCACCGCCAGACCGAGCCCGGTGCCGGTGGTCTTGGTAGTGAAAAACGGCTCGCCGATACGCGCCAGCGCAGCCTTGTCCATGCCGCTGCCGTTATCGCTGAAGCATACGCGCAGCACATTGCCGCGGCTGTACACATGAACTTTCAGCAGTGTCCGGCCAGCACTGGCCTGGACGGCGTTTTCAATCAGGTTGAGCAACGAACCGACCAAGGTGTCGCGATTGCACAGCAACTCGCCTTCAATACTGTCGCACTGCCAACGTACCGGCACGCCCTGCACATGGGTGACCGCAGCGTTTTGCAACGCCTGAAACAAGGCAACGGGCGTCAGACGATCCGTCAGCGGCAACTCGCCACGGGCAAACACCAGCATGTCGCGAACCTGATGCTCGAGCTCATGCAGACGATCCTTGAGCCGTGCGGCAAAGCGCTGCTGGGTTTCCACCGGCAATTCCTGCTCGGTCAGATGACTGGCATAGATCATGGCGGCCGACAACGGCGTACGAATCTGATGCGCCAGAGAAGCGACCATCCGACCCAGCGATGACAGCCGCTCGTGACGCGCCAGCTGTTCCTGGAGACGGCGGGTTTCGGTCAGATCATTAAGCAGCACCAACTGCCCGGGCTCGGCGTCCAGCGAGCGGGTTGCAATGGAAAGCCTGCGACCGTCCTTGAGCGAGACTTCGTGACCATCGTCTTCACGCGGGGCAAAACACCGACTGATGACGTGACGCCAGAGCATGCCCAGCAATGGCTGGCCCAGCAGATCAATTGCCGCAGGGTTGGCTTCGCGAACCACGCCCATGCCATCAATAACGATTACGCCACCGGGGAGCAGATCAAGCAGGTTCTGCAGGCGGTTGGCCAACCGCTCCTTTTCCGCCAGCTCTTGCAGACGCTGGGCACCGGCGTGGGCCAGTTCGCCCTTGAGTTCAGTGACACGCGCTTCGAGCAGCCCATAGGAGTCGGTCAATTGCGCCGACATTTGATTGAACAGCGAGAATGCCTGCTCAAGCCCCTGACGACTTTCCAGCTCCGGAGAGTATTGAGCCTGAGCAGATAGGGCGGAAGTCAGTTGGGCGGCCTGGGACATAGTTCATCTCTCTCGTGGCGAACCGTCAGTAAACGGTGTGTTAAGAGGGACTTTGCAATCCTCGTGCCGAAAAAAAACCCCTGAAAATTCAGGGGCTTGATTTTTGGCGCTACAGACAGGCGTCAATCATCTGCCTGTTCATCACCTTCACGACGGCTCATACCGTACTTGCGCATCTTCTCGACCAGCGTGGTACGACGAATCCGCAAACGCTCTGCAGCGCGGGCAACAATGCCGTTGGCATCGTCGAGCGCCTGCTGAATCAGGCCCTGCTCCAGGCCACCCAGATAGTCCTTCAGATCCAGACCTTCAGGCGGCAGCATTGCGCCCGACGCGAAGTTCGGCGTGTTGCTGTTGATGGCAACGCGCTCTTCGATATCGCTGCGCATGCTGTCGACCATCTGCTCGTCTTCGTCATCGACATAGCGGAATTTCTTCGGCAGCTCGGCCACGCCGATCACGCCGTACGGGTGCATGATCGCCATGCGCTCGACCAGGTTGGCCAGCTCGCGAACGTTGCCCGGCCAGGCATGACGACACAGCGACATGATGGCGGCGGAGTTGAAACGAATCGAGCCGCGCTTTTCGTGCTCCATGCGCGAAATCAGCTCGTTCATCAACAGCGGAATGTCTTCGACACGTTCGCGCAACGGTGCCATCTCGATGGGGAACACGTTGAGACGGTAATAAAGATCTTCGCGAAAGCTGCCAAGCTCGATCATGTTTTCGAGATTCTTGTGCGTCGCGGCAATAATGCGCACGTCGATGCTCTGCGTCTTGTTGCTACCCACGCGCTCGAAAGTGCGTTCCTGCAACACGCGCAGCAACTTGACCTGCATGGGCAGCGGCATGTCGCCGATTTCATCGAGGAACAGCGTACCGCCGTTGGCGAGCTCGAAACGGCCCGCACGACTGGTGATCGCCCCGGTAAACGCGCCCTTCTCATGCCCGAACAGCTCGCTTTCGAGCAGCTCGGCCGGAATGGCACCGCAGTTGACCGGCACAAATGGCGCATCGCGGCGCTTGGAGTGATAGTGCAGGTTGCGCGCTACAACTTCCTTGCCGGTCCCCGATTCACCGAGAATCAATACGCTGGCATCGGTGTCGGCGACCTGCTGCATCATCTGCCGCACATGCTGAATCGCGCGACTGGTCCCCACCAGACTGCGGAACAGGTTCGGCTCACGATGACGCCCACGCTCACGGGCCTGATCGTACATCTCGCGATAGACCTGGGCACGGTGCAGGGAATCGAGCAGCTTGCTGTAGCTGGGCGGCATTTCGAGCGCGGAAAGAACCCGCCTGCGCAGGTCCTCCGGCAGCTCGACAGAAGAATTTTCGCTCATAAGCAGCACAGGAAGGAACTCATCCCATGCTGCGATGGTCTTAAGAAGCCCTTGAAGGCTGCCCGGAGCACTTACGCTACCGACCAGTACACAAAGGACTTCTCGCGGAGATGCCAGAGAGCCAACCACCTGCTGCCAGTCCTGGCTTGAACAGGAGAGGTTTTCTTCGCCAAGAAAATTCAGGATAACCGCCAGATCCCGGCGGCGCTGGCTATCGTCATCGATTAGCAGAATCTTGATTTCACGCCACATGCAATAGCAACTTCCCTAGTCAACTCAATGCCCATGATTGGGGGGCAGCTTGGCATCTCAGCTGTATAAACCTTGAGACGCCAGAAAATAGTAAACATCACTAGTTAAGTCAAAAAAACGAACACAGTCAAATTTATGGCGAAATTCTTGTCGAACAATAAAAATGACAATTAAACATTAACCGAACAGATGGTATACCTTCGACGCGTTCTTCGCATTCTGGATTTGAGTCATTTCATCGACGACTGCTTGACGCTCCCCGGTTGCAACATCAATCAGTTGTCTGTAGACCCCCAACAACTCCTCGAGATTGCTGCGCAGAGCCGGTTCGTCAGCAGGCGCTTCGCTGACCACCGCATCGACACATTCGCGACACGCCAGGTCAAGTTTGACGATAGCTTCCCAGTCGCGTTCGGCAAGCGCCCCCACCAGGGCTTCCCGGGTTTCTTCGATACGCTTGAGCGCAGCACTCATCTTGTTGTTCTCCTCAGGGCAGCAACTTATTGTTGTGCTTGTGCGGTACCGATAGCGTCCCAGCCTTCCTTGACGGTGATCAGCAGCCCGGCAACCTCGTCGAGAATCTTCTGATCGTTGCGTGCGTTGGCCTCGGCCAGGCGCGTCATCATGTAGTGATAGAGGCTGTCTTGCCTGACCAACGCTTCGCTGGGGGTGTTCTCCAGATCCAGCCCTTCACGCAGACCGCCTACGATGCCGATCGCCTTGCTGATGAACACGCCTTTGTTGGCGACGTCCTTGCGTGCCATGGCACCCTTGGCTTGGGCGATACGGTCGAGGCCACCCTCCATCAACATTTGAACCAGACGGTGAGGACTGGCTTCCGAGGTCTGAGCCTGGGAGCCGATCTTCTGATACTGCCGCAACGCTAACATCGGATTCATAAGGGGGACCTCGTCGCAAATCCATAATACTGATACCCAAGCTATCGACGCATCGCGCAGAAACTTTAGCCCAAAAGCAGAAACCCGACTCGAAGTCGGGTTCTTGAAACTTCTGTAAAACGAATTTACGAAGCGTTTTTCTGCGCGTTCATCGCTTCGAAGATCGAAGTGATACTGGTAGCGGTCGCCTTGAGCTGCCCGACCACCAGGTCCATGGCGTTGTATTTCTTGGTCAGACTGGTCGTCAAGCTGGCAATACGACGATCAAGAGCGTCCTGATCACTGGCAATACGGGTCTGTATTTTATTGAGACTGCTCGTCTTGCTGGCCAGAACACCGTCAGACGACGTGTAGGGCAGAAGCGCTTTGGTCATACGCGAGACCAGGCCACCATCAACCGTACCGTCGGCATTTGTTGCCCCGGTACCGGTGAACATCGTCTGAATCTGGCTGCCCAGTTTTTTATCGTTCAGCGCTGCGGTGAATGTAGCAGTGTCCAGTGACAGCGTACCGTTGGACTGCTGGGTCTTGATGCCCAACTGCGAAAGAGCACTGAGGCCCGCACTTGAAGAGGCACTCGCCAGCTGATCACGAATAGTCGCCAGCAGCGCGCGCGGCGTAGCATCGCCGGTAAGGGCGGCCGCCGTATAAACGCCTTTGTCGCTGATCGAACCCTTGGTCAGGGAAGTCACCAGGGTGGCCAGCGTGTTGTAGGAGTCCACGAAGGACTGCAGCGACGCTTTCAACCCATCGGTGTTGGTGGCCACCGTCACGGTAGTGGTTGCTCCAGCAGCAGTTGGCGCGACCAGATCGAAAGTAAGGCCGGAAATCGCGGTACTGATTGTATTCGTCTTGCTGGTCAGGCTCAGGCCGTCGACAGTGAAAGCAGCGTCCTTGGCGGTCGCAGTAATCGCGCCAGCACCGGGGATAGCCTTGCCGCTGGCATCGGTCCCCGTGCTGGTATCGCTCATCAACTTTGTGCCGTCGATATTCAGCGCTTCCTGACCGGAAGCACCCACGACCGAAATGTCACTGCCCTTGCCAGTGGTCGTCGAGCTGAATACCAGCCTGGCACCATTGTCGTCGTTGATGATGTTGGCAGTAATGCCCTTACCCTGCAGCGACGAGTTGATCTTGTCGCGCACTTCCTGCAACGTCGAGGCCTTGTCGATCTTGACATCGTAGTCAGTGCCATTCTGAGTGATTTTCAGGGTACCACTCGGAATAGCACTCGCCTGCGTGGAATTCAGCGCGGCTGTGGCCACCTTGGAAGGCGTCGCCAGCTGGGTGACACCGATCGCGTAAGTGCCGTTGACGGCCGTGTTACTGGCAGTTGCCTTGACCACCGCCTCGTTGGCAGATGTCGCAGCAAAGCCCTGAAACGCAGGCGTCGTGGAGCTGCCCAGGGTATCCAGGGTTTTCTGGAACGCAGCCAGTGCCGACGTCAACTGACTCACACCCGACAGCGATGCGGTTGTAGCGGCGGTTTGCTTGTCGATCTGGTTTTGCTTGGGCGCTTTCTCGGCACCCACCAGACCTTCAACGATGGACGTGATTGCCAGACCCGAACCCAGGCCTGTTGTAGATGTAATTGGACTAGCCATTTTGCCTCTCCCTTCAAGAATGTCGCCGGTTTCACCGCCTTTTCACAGGTCTCGTAAAACAGCAACAAATACCGTACTGACAATCAGGCCTTGGCGCGGAACAACAAACTGTTCGCATCACTCAGGCTATCGGCCAGTTTCAGGATTTCTGCATTGGGAATTTGTCTTACCACTTCACCCGAGTCACTGGCAATGACCTTGACGATCACTTTGCCAGAAGCTTCATCGATCGAAAACTCGAGATTGCGCTTCACCGAATGAAAAAATTTCTGGATGTCTTCTGCCGCGGCTTTGACTTTCGCCTCGTCGTGGGAGTCATCCTTGTGCAGATCTGAGCCTTTACTTTCCGCCGTGGCGGCAACACGCTCGACTGACGGCGTATCGGCAGGCTTGTCAACAGACTTGTCTGGCACTGGAGCCTGACTCGCCGGTTGGGCGGCCGGATAAGAAACGTTCAACTTTACACTCATATCCATAACCATCACCTCCGAAAGTAAAAAAGCGAGAGAGCGCTATTACGCACTCCCCCGCTAAAACTCATGTCGCTATTACTGAAGCAGCTTCAGTACAGCGGATGGCAGCTGGTTAGCCTGAGCCAGAACAGAGGTGGAAGCCTGTTGCAGGGTCTGTTGCTTGGTCAGCTGTGCAGTTTCAGCAGCGAAGTCGGTATCTTGTACGCGACCCAGTGCAGCACTGGCGTTTTCGTTGATATTCTGCAAGTTGGAGATAGTGCTGGTCAGACGGTTTTGTGCAGCACCGAGGTCAGCACGGGTGGAGTTGATGGTCTGCAGAGCCGAGTCGATGGCGGCGATAGCGGCAGAGAAGTTGGTCTCTGCAGTGGTGCTATCGGAACCAGCGATGGTCACAGCGGAACCGACACCCAGGGTGTTGGCGTCAAAGCTTGCGCTCAGAGTCAGGGTGATCTGGTTCGAAGCGCCAGAGTTGGAACCAACCTGGAAAGTCATGGTGCTGGCGGAACCGTCAAGCAGGTTCTTGCCGTTCAGGTTGGTACTTTGAGCGATACGGGTCAGCTCGGAACTCATCGCGGTGAATTCTTTGTTCAGCGCGTCACGGTCAGTGGAGCTGTTGCTGTCGTTTCGCGACTGAACAGCCAGTTCACGCATACGCTGCAGAATGTTGGTCGACTCTTGCAGAGCGCCTTCAGCGGTCTGCGCCAGGGACATACCGTCGTTGGCGTTTTTGATCGCCATAGTCTGGCCGCGGATCTGCGAAGTGATCTTGGTAGCGATTTGCAGGCCGGCAGCGTCGTCTTTGGCGCTGTTGATTTTCAGACCGGAAGACAGACGAGTCATCGAGGTCGAAAGTGCGTCGGAAGCGCGACCCAGGTTCTTCTGGACGTTCAACGATGCTACGTTGGTGTTTACTGTTAAAGCCATGATGAATTCCTCGTTGGTTTGGTACTACGTGGCTTCCGGCCCCTGCAAGCGCCGGGTGTGCCTAGAGAACCTTCGTAATAGTTATCGTCGCGATGGCAGGTTGCTTGAGTGTTTTTTTTGAATATTTTGCCATCATGCCTGCACCCCTTATAAAACAAGGGTTTGAGGCGAAACCAAACCAACATGACGCGAGGAAACCCGTTGTCTGAACTTCACGTTCCAGAAAGAGCAGACCACTGTAGAAGTTCAAAAATGTGACCAGAATCGATTATTCAAAAAAAAGCGCCCGGTGAACTAGTCACGGGCGCTGTTTTAGCCTGCGGCGATTCAGGCTTTATAGATAATCGCAGAACCCCAGGAAAGCCCCACGCCAAAACCGCTCAGCGCTACTCGATGCCACGAAGAGTTGAGTACGTGCTTTTCAATCAGCAATGGAATACTCGACGATACGGTGTTACCCGTCTCAACCATGTCCTTGAGAAACTTCTCGGGCTTGTCTTCAAAGCGGCGTGCCACGGCATCAACAATGGCAGCGCTGCCCTGGTGAATGCAGAATGCATCGATATCGTCAGGCGTCAGGTCTGACTCTCCCAACAGCTCGTGCAGGTGCGCCGGTACTTTCAGCAGCGCAAAATTGAACACCTGGCGACCGTTCATGAAAAACACGCCGTTGCTGACCTTCAAGTGCGGCGCACCCGAACCGTCGGTGCCGAATTTAGCCTTGCCCAGTTGCCAGGCAGCGTCCTCGCCCATCCAGGTCGCTGTGGCTGCATCGCCAAACAACATGGTGGTGTTGCGGTCCTGCGGGTCGACGATTTTCGAATACGGGTCAGCGGTTATCAGCAGACCGTTTTTCAGCCCTGCCGCTTCCATGAACCCCTTGATCGCGTAGATGCCATAGACATAGCCGGAACAGCCCAGCGAAATGTCGAACGCAGCGACATTGGTCGACAGACCCAGTTTGTCCTGAACGATGGCTGCGGTATGCGGCAGCCCCTCTTCGTCGCCGTTCTGGGTGACGACGATCAAAACGTCAATACTTTCGCGCTTGAGCTGCGGGTTGTTGGCAAACAGGGTATTGGCCGCTTCAACGCACAGGTCCGAGGTTTCCTGGCCAGCGTCTTTACGCGGCAGAAACGTGGAACCGATTTTCCCGAGGATGAAATCTTCATCCTTGCCGAAACTGGCACCTTGAGCGTAGTTATCCACGCCAGCAGTGGGCACGTAACTCGCTATGCTTTTAATGCCAATCATCATGGCTTCCCGATGAGTAAACAGGTCATTTTTCGTCCCGATAAGATCAGGGCGCTACCGAATAAGGGTGATTGCAGACATTTTCAGGGCGCAAGGCATGTGAAAGCAAGCCAGGCGCGTGTCGCTCCCTGTAACACAATACAGTGAAGATGCACGTTATGACCCGCAGGTCACGCCGGTTTGTACGCTTTGCGATTATTGGCGGAGGGAAAAAACAAAATGACGCCGCAGCAGGAGGCAGACGATCCGGCCGTAAAACAGCCGGATCGCATGAAGCATGCAGCTTAAACAGCCAGCGTGAACCCCTTGCCGTTGAGATCTAGATTGGCGTTATAGGCTTCGTCCTGGGCAAACTGCGCCGCCCACTTTCCGCTCAGCGCGCCAAGCACTGGTTCGGGAGCATTTACCACTCCTGAATGCACCACCTGAACATGCGGGGTCCAGACGGTCAGATAGCCCGCCTGTGCAGCCTTCAGGCACAAGTCGACATCGCCCAGCGACTCGGCGAAAGCCTCTTCGTCCAGCCCGTCCAGTGAGTCGTACAACGCCTTGGCAATCATCAGGCAGGCCGATGACACGGCGGAGTAGTTCTGCTCGACCACCAGTCGCTGCATATAGCCACGTGACGTCTTCGGTTCGCCAACGAAGCCGGAACCGACACCGCCATTGAGTCCCAGAACAAGACCTGCCTGGGTAATGGTTCCTTCACGGTCCACCAGACGCACGCCGACCACGCCCACTTCCGGACGCTGTGCCTGGTTGAGCAACGACTCGATCCAGCCGACATTGACGATCTGGCTTTCGGCATCCAGCAGAATCAGGTACTCGCCCTTGGCTTCCTGGCTGACCAGATTGCGCAAGGCAGCCGTGCTGACACGCTGCTCGGCGCGGAATACGCGTACCCGGCTGGACAGCTGTTGCTGCTGGTCGAGCCAGGTCGACAATTCGGCAGAGGTGCTGGCGTTATCACCGATCAGCACTTCATAGCGCTGATAGCGGGTGCGTTGCAGGATACTGTGCAGGCAACGTTGCAGTTCCGGCAGATTGTCCTGGCTGTGGAGCAGAATCGAGACCGCCGGCCGATGGGCATGGCGATAATCGATTTTGTAGGTGCCGGGCAACGCCGAACTGACCTCAGCCTGATAACCACGCTGCCCCAGGTGACGTGTCAGCGCCTTTTGCTCGTCCTGATTGTCTTCGAGTTCGGGGGCATCGCAGATCAGTACCGGCTCGCTCAAATGAGCCAGACCGCTCATGCCGCCTTGCTCGATCAGACGCAGCAGCAGGTCGAATTCCAGCGCCTTGGGAAACTCTCGCGAATAGCCGCCCGCCTCGACCAGCAATTGGCGACGAATCAGCCAGTGCCGAGCGGCCAGTGTCGGCACACTTTGCAGCAGATCAAGGTTGAAGCCCGGACGGAACAATGGCGCAAGGGTGCCGTTGGCTTGACGGTGAATCTCATCCACAGCTACGGCTCGGCATTGTCCGGCGTCAATCAACTCGGCACTGGCCAGCAGCAGACCGCTGCGGGTGAACTCTTCACCCGCCTGTACCAGCATCAACCAGTCGCTGGAAGCCTGTTTGACGACCTGATTGATCTTGTCGACATAATTGTTTTCGGCGACTTTGACGAAGTGCAGGGTGTCGTTCAAGCTGGTGGTTGCAGGCAGATCACCGGTGGTGAATACCACGACCTTGAACGCTCGATAATGGCTGTTGATCAGGCTGTCGAAGGTTGCCTGCAGCTTGAACACGTCGGCTTCCAGATCAAGCAGCAAAATACCGATTTGCGAACCGGCTGGCCGACGCGCCAGCTGCGTGGTGAGCTTTTTCAGTTGTGCCGGTGCCGGATCACGCGAATCGAGCCAGTCGAGCAACTTGCCGGAAGGCATGCCACGCAACAGCTGGCTGTTATCGAAAGCGGAATCAGCCTGCAGACGCTGACCCCAGGCAACAATACGCTCAGCGCATTCGATGTCTTCCTCGTCCTCGGACTTGCCCAACTCTTCGGCCAGACGTTGCACGACGCTGTGACTGAAGGCGTAGTGTGCATAGGCTTGCCACAGACGACTCAAAATCGACTCGGCGTCCGGGTTGCTCTGTACACGCAACAGCTCGGCGTGCTTGACCAGCACGGCTTCCAGCCCTTCCATCTGCACATGCCCTGCCGGCAATAGATGGATCAGAAACTCGACTCGCGCCAGTTCGTCGAACAACGGCTGGTTATAGAACGGCAGTTCAACGAACTGGCGAGGCTCGAACTGCGCGTCCACCTCTGCCAGAGCAACGTTCCACACAGAGCTGATGATTTTTTCGCCGCCCTGATACGGCTGGGTTTCCAGACATTCAGCCATTGCTGCGAGGCCGGCCAGTATGTGCTGCTCGCCCAGCTCACCTTCCAGGCCACTGGCGTCGCCCAGAGACGAGACAAGCAGACGCGCGAGCGTTTCGCGCTCGGCTTTGGCCTTGGGGTCGATGTGCTTGACTGCGCCTGCGATGGCGGCACCATAGCGATGCTCTGCCTCCTTGCCAGCATTGACGTGCAACGCGTAGGGGATGGGCAGTATGCGCAATGCTGCAGCCGCAACCAGAAAGGTCATATGGCCGATTTCCTGCCAGTGCAGCTCTGTACTTTCAGGCACTGAAGTGAACCACTGACGCGCCAGCCCGGTCCGGGTCACGGCATTGAGCAGCGACAGGCTTTGCCCCATGAAGCCCAGAAGCCGCTCACTGGCCTGATCAGATGCGTAGTCCTCATGAACCTTACGGTCACGGCGGAAATAATCCACGTGGTCGACGTAGGCCCTGTAACCCAGGCTGTAGCCTTGGCAAGCGCCGTAACGTTCGTTGCTTTCAAGGAAACTCACGGCCTCGGTCAGCGCATCAGGCAGCAGAAAACTGTCGACCTGTGCGTACACCACGAAGGGCGTGGACACATGCTTGAGGCCTTCTGCAATTCTGGCGCTGAGACCGGTTTCACTGAGTGCGGCGTTATGGATGTACTGCAGCCCGGCACTCTCGGCGACCTGCGCGTCCGGCGCAGGCGAGGCATCGACCACAATCACATTGCACGGATAACTGCTGTAGTACTTCAGCGCACGACGCAGGAAATGCGGCTGATTCTCGGCGAGCAACAGCAGCGTCAGACGTTGGCTCAACGGTGTGGTTTCATTTCCAGAATGGCTTTGCATGAGCTTTCCTTGATAGCGTGCCGATGGCGTCTCTAATTCTGGTGACCAGAAGCAACCCTGATAACCAAAAGACCCGGCCAACGCAAGAGCAAACAACACAGCCCCAGCCATCAGTGGCTGGAGCGCATCAAACAGGTGGGGTCAGTCGGGCAACCAGCCGTTAGCCCAATATTGCAGGTTTTCTCCACGCAACATGAAATCGCGCAAGACCGTTTCGCGCAATTCGTCGCCCATACGATAGCTCGCATTGGGGTCTGACAGGTGCATGCGAATCGCCTGCAACCATTCTTCGGAGCTGTTGGTGTAGACCCGCGTAGCCGGCAAATGGCCGCGGTACGCCTCGGTGTCCGAACAAATGACCGGGTAGCCGCACGCACCGTACTCCAGCAGACGCAGATTGCTCTTGCAGTCATTGAAGATATGGAATTCCAGCGGTGCCAGGGCCAGATCAAGGTTCAGGCTGGCCAGTTTGGCCGGGTAGGTTTGCAGGCTTACAGCTGTGTGATACTCATGAATGTAAGGCTTGAGCAAGTCCGGGCACATGCCGAAGAACACCCATTCGACTTCATCGGCCAGTTCACGCACGACATCAACAATCAATTCCAGGTCGCCGCGATGACTGGTTCCCCCGCCCCAGCCGATCCGCGGCTTGCCGGAGGTGCGGCGCTGGCTTTTAAGGCTGCTCCACAAGTGCGTCGCCAACATGTTCGGCACCACACGAATGTCGCTGTGCATGCTCGACAGCACCTGAGCCAGCGGCTGGGTAGACACCACCACGCGGTCGCACAGACCTATGCCCTTGCGCAGCATCTCGGCAATGTTGTCGGGCATGCTGCGCCGGTGCTCGTTTCGCTCGGGCACATCGATGATGTAGTCATCCAGTTCAAAAATGCGCATGGCACTGGAGTAGCTCTTGGCCAGAACGATATCTTTGATCTTGGGTTCGGAATAACGTCCTTGAAAGACGATGACGTCCGGAGACTGGCGTTCGACCTCGACAGGCGACATAGACTCATAGGTCATTCGCCCGGACACTCGCCCGGCCGCTACCAGCTCAAGCAACGGTTGGCTGACACGGTAATGACCCACTGCCGACGAGTTGACCAGCATGCCCAGAATCGAAGGCAGATGGCGGGTGCAGAACGGCTCCCAGCCCACTTGCAGACCTGGGTCAAGATCGAAAGCCTGCACTTCACTGAGGTGAAGATTGGGGTTATAGGCCGGGTCCCGAGCCATCTTCGGCAGCCATTTTTCAAAGAACGATTGCTGCTCTTTATCCAGCGCCTGACGAGACGTTTCAGAGCGCTCGGCGGCGGCAGGCTCGGCCAATACCAGTGACGAATCGGGTGTGCCGACAATCAGGTAGCCGTCACGCCCGACCCGCATGCACAGGTCCAGATCCTGTAGCCCTTGAGTGAAGGTTGCAGCTTGCATGCCGCCTGCCTGGTCGAAAACTTCCTTGAGGACCATCAGGCAATTGCCACTGACCGCGCTCCAGTTCTGCGTCAACTGCAGACGCTGCATGTAGCTGCTTGAGCCTGCCGGATAATTGATGAAGGGCCGCCCCGCCAGCCCGTCCATGCCCATCACCATCCCTGCGTACAGAATATTGCCTTGCGGGGTGAGGATTCGTGGCCCGACGATGCCCACCTCGGGACGCTGGGCGTGGTTAAGCAGACTTTGCAGCCAGTCAGCCTGATGCAGCACAGCATGCGGGCTGAGCATGAGCAGATAATCGCCGTTGGCGTGCCGGGCGGCGAGGTTCTGAGCACTGGCTTCGCTGCCAGGCTCGGTCAGCGCATAAATGCGCAGCTTGTCGCTGCCCAGCTCACTCATCGCGGCAAACCAGGCGCGGGTATCAGCGCTCTCGCTGGCATTGTCGACGATCAGCACTTCAAAATAAGGGTAAGTCGTGTTGCTGAGCAGGCTTTCTACACACCGCTCCAGAGCTGCCAGTTGATCCCGGGTGGTAATGATCACCGATACCAGCGGGCTTGTAGCATGCCGGTATTCGATCCGGTTCAGCAGTGGCAGCTGATCATGGTGGATGACGTGCTCTCGGCCAATGCGCGAAAGATGGGCCGATACGACCGACTCGTTATGCTCGATCACCTGGGGCAGCGAAAGCCATTCAGCGTAGGTCAGGGTCGATTCAACCTGAACCTCGGCGATGTGTTCGACAGACTGAGGCCCGACGCGTTCCACCAGACGCCAGATGAAATCGTGCGGTGCCAGTTCGCCGTGTACAGGGTCGAAGCCGCCTGTGTCCAGCAGATTGCGGCGCTGGAACGCCAGCGTGCGGCCAACGTAAGGATAGGCCCGCATCAGGTCCAGGTTGAAATCAGGCTTGAAGATCGGCTCGCTGGATTTCCCATCGACCAGAGCGCCTTCGTCGCTGTAAACGCACAACAGGCCCTCGCTTTGCGCGACTCGCTCTGCCAGCACCAGCAGTGACGGCTGAGTCAGCCGGTCCCCGGCACGCAGCAGATAAACCCAGTCGGCGCTCTCCAGCAGCGGCAGCACTTCGTTCAGTTGGCGTGCCCAATCCGGCTGCAACGAGAAGCGCAGCACCTGCGGATCGTCAACATCGGCATTGGTCAACACAACCACTGAATCAGCGGCGTAATCCTGCTCGGCAATGCTGCGTAGGGTGATATCCAGCCCTTCGGCATCGCCAAACGGGTCAACGACCACCGGAACGATGCGCGGCTGCCACGTCCAGTGTCCGATGCGTTTCTCGATCAGTTTTCTCTGCGGGGCGGTAAATTGCCGACACGACAGCCACTCGGTGTAAAGCTCGGCGTAGGTTTCGCTCTTGCTGCCCACCCGGCTGTGCATGACACCCTGACGACTGGCCATTATCCCGTAAAGACCGACCTCGTCCCACTCACGGGGCTGTTCCAGCGCCTTGCGCAAGGGCAGAAAGCGCACCCAGCCCTGGGCCGGGGCCTGCTCACCGCTACGTGCCTTGAGCATTTCGTTCAGCCAGCTCCATTCAGTGGCGGCCTTTTGAATCACGTCGGGCTGGCCGCTGAAACGATCCGGGTGCCGGCGCTCGACGTTTTGAATAGTGTGCAGCGCGACCAGGTTGCCACGGCGCAACAGGCATATGAACAGCGCAAAATCCAGCAGCGCGATAAACCCCTGTCCCGACTGGGCAATCGAAGGCAGGTACTCCATAACATCGGCCCGGCGCATCAGAGCAGCACTGAACCCACCCAGATAATTGCGTGGCGTACGCTCGAAAATCGCCAGCATGTCCTCGCCTTTGAACACGGCGTCGTAGGGCACGAGCCCGACGTTTTCCAGACGGGGTGGCAATACGTAGTCATCGATGTCGACCAGATGTCGTCGGCCAACGACCAGACTCACGTCCTCATAGGCATCCAGAACGCCTGCCTGGTTAGCGATGAAGTACGGAAAGAGGCGGTCGTCGTCACACAGAAACTTGATGTATTCGCCGCGCGATTCTTCAAGGCACTTCAGCAGATTGCCCTGAAACCCCAGCCGCTGCGGGTTGCGCACATAACGTGCGAGGTTGCTGGATGCGGGCACCAGTTCGTCGAAAACGGCCTTGATTTCATCGGTGCGGCAATCGTCGCAGACAATGATTTCCAGGTTGTCGTAAACCTGATTCAAGGCACTTTGTAGCGCGGCGCGGAAGAACCGGGGATTGAGGGCGGGAATGACGATACTGACGAGGGGGACTGAATTCACTATTGCAGACTCGCGAGCGGCGGGAAGCTACCGGTCAAGTAACCTCCCTCACCGCTGAAATAAAGACGGCGGATGCTCAATACCAGGGTTACAGCTGGCTGAACAGGTTCAGCTTGGACAACTGGACGAATACCTGCTGAGAGGCATCCAGCATGGTCTTCTGCAACGTCAATCGGGTAGTGGCCTCAACAATATCGGCGTTGACATAAGTGCCCTGCTCAACCGTGTTGTTGCCCTTGAGCAGCTCGTTGGTCGTGCCTTGCGCCGTCGCCGCCAATTGGCGTGCGCCGCCGGCGGAGCGCGCTGTGGAAACCTGATCGATGCTGCTGGCAATGTTGCCTAGCGCGGAGCCCAATGCGGCATCAAGCTTTTGCGAGGCAACCAGATTGCCGTCAGTGGGTGTCGACAACGCCTTGATCGCCGCTGTCAGCGTGTTCAGGATGTTCTCGGTCTGGTGCGTGCCGGACTCCACGACAAACTGATCACCGGCTGCTGGCGTCCCGCTGACCGTAAAATTGACGCCCGACGCATTGGCCGTCGAACCGGTCAACGTGCCACTCGACACCGGCTTGCTGCTGCTGGTGACGGGCGACGCATACAGGTCGTAGGCAGTGGCGCTGGTGAACTTGAGAATCGCACCATTGGGCGGAAAAGTGTTGTTGAACGCCGTGCGGTCAGCCGTTGTGTTGCCCACTGCCGAACTGCTGATAGTGGCGGCCGACGTGTTGCCCGGGCTGCGCGAAGTCGAGACCGTGTCTGGCGTCGAGGCCAGTTCATAGCTGCGATTGGTCAGTGCCGTAGCGGCCGTTGCAGGCGTGGCAGATTCGGCGGCTGACAGGTTGATGTTCATGGTCAGCTCTACACCGCGGAAGGTGAAGGTCTGATCAGCGAACGAGCTATAGCTGAATTTACCGGCAGTTGACGCATCGGTCGTGACATCGGTGCCGCTGGCATCGGTAATCTTGAACTGCGTACCGCTGAGGAACGTCATGGTGTACGGTTCGCCAGCCTGATAGCCCGAGTTGTAAGCGCTGGTGGACGTAACCTGGCCGCCAGTCAGGCCGACCTTGCCGTCGTCGGTCGCAGGCGAAAGCAGCGTCGAAGACGTACGGGTAGTGTTGACGGCTTGTTCGAACGCTTCATAGCCTGTGGTGTTGCTCGGTAAAACCAGGCCATCACCAATTGCCAGATTGACGCTGGTCTGGTCCCCGCTATAGCTGTAAGTGCCATCGGCATTCTGCGCGTACGGCGGTGCCGAAGACTTGGACCCGGCAAAAATATACTGGCCGTTGGAGTCCTGGCTGTTCATCAAGCCGAGAAGCTGGCTCTGATACTGTTTGAGTTCAGCGGCCTTGGCCAGGCGGTCGGAATCGGTGTAAGCACCGTTGCCTGCCGATACGATCACTTCACGGGCCGTCTGCATCGTATCGACGATGCTGGTCAGCGCAGTCTCGGAATTGACGATGTTGGTATTGATCGTGCCGATGTTCGACGCGTACTGGGTCAGCATGGAGTTCTGCTGAGCCAGTTGCAGGACACGTGCAGCACCCACCGGATCATCGCTGGCGGTGTTGAGTTTGATGCCGCTGGAGACCTCTTCACTGGTCTTGAGCACATTCGAATACGTACGCTGATAATTGGTGTTGGTGGATTCGTAGAACTGGGTAGTTGAGATCCGCATGGTTCACGACTCCTTAAAGGCTGTTGATCAGCGTGCTGAAAATGGTTTGGGCCGCCTTGATGATCTGCGAAGAGGCCGTGTAGTACTGCTGATACTTGATCAGGTTGGCCGCTTCTTCATCGAGCGACACGCCCGAGACCGAATCACGCGCGGACTTGGCCTGTGCAACGACGGCAGCGCTGGCGGTGACATCGCTCTTGCCCTGCCCTGCCAATGTACCGACGACCGAGACCAGATCGGCGTAAGCGCCGGACAGGCTGGTGCCCACGCCGCCGTTGGTGACGCCGACGGTCTTGGCCGTCTGCAACCCTACCATTGCCAGCGCGTTGCGGTTGTCCGAAGAGCCGGCACCGGTCAGGCCGATGCTGAACGTGTCATTGACCAATGGCGAACCGGACAGGGTCATCTGCACTTCGAACGCCGTCTTGCCAGCTGGTGTAGTGGTGTTGTCGGTGTAACCGATGCTCAGCTTTACAGCGTTGCTCTGACCCTGAATGATCGTGCCACTCACCGCGCTGCCATTCTGGTCAAGCACAGGCGCACCACTGGCATTGATCAGCGTGTAGCTCTGCACACCGGTACTGCTGACCGCACCCATCACCAGCTTCATCGGCGCGGAGTCTTTGATCGCGTTACGCAGGTCAGAGGTCTGAACGCTGTCGTAGATGTCCGATTTGGTATTGAGCACTGGCTGCGTGAAGCCACCTGTGCCCGAGTTGCTGGACCCGGCAGTCGCTGTCAATGGTGCGGCCGCTGCAATGTCCTTGGGATCGGTCAACACCACCGAGATACCCGAGGCACCGTTGCGTGTTGGAGTAACCTTGAAAACGTCGCCAGCAGCCAGCGCATTGCCATTGAGGCTGACACTGAAGCCGTCGAACTGTTTGGGCGGGTTGTCAGTCAGCGCACCGGTGCCGACGCTTTCGCCGTTGGGCAGGCGACGAACCGTGAAGTTGGAGGCGTCGCTGAAGGTGACTTCGTAATCGTCGGCGGTCAGTTTGCTGGTATCGCCAATGGTCACGTCCAGGTTGCCGGAACCGGCGCTGTTGGTGGTCTTGCCGGTACTGCGCTGCGAAATGGCGTCGGCACTATTGATGTTGGCATACAGGCTGGAACCGAAGTTGCCTTTGCTGTCGATGCCCTGGCTCATCTGGCTGTTGACCTGATCGGCCAACACCATCGCGGCACGGCCCAGCTCATTGGTCGCAGGCACCAGCACATCGGAGCGATAGCGCAGCAGACCGCCAATCGAGCCACCGCTGATCACCGAGGTGACGTCAGTCTTGGTCTGGCCGTAAGCGATTTGTACGTTGTACTGCAGAGGATCGGCAGGGCTCGGGGTCGCCGACATGGTGTACGACGTGCCACCGCTGACCAGCGATTGGCCCGTACCGGTGTAGATATCGTAGTTGCCGTTGTTCTCGATTACCTTGACACCCACCAGCCCGTTGAGCTGGCGCACAGTCTCATTGCGCGAATCGAGCAGCGAGTTGGGCGTGGTGTTGCCAGCCCCTGCCTGAGTGATCTGTTTGTTCAGGCTTGCCAGGGTCGTGGTCAGCTCGTTGACCTGTTTGGTGAAGGTGGTGAGCTGGGCATTGACGTTGTCATTCTGCGACGACAACTGCGAAGCGACCGAATTGAAGCGCGAGCTCAACGCAGAAGCCTGAGTCAGGAATGCCGAACGGTCCGACGACTGCGTAGCGTTGGTCGCAATGCCCTGCATCTTGGTGAAAAAGTCAGCCAGCTGCGTGGACACGCCAGTCGCGCTGTCGGACAGCAGTGTATCGGTCTTGCTGGCCTGGCCGGAGTACGCAACCGCGTCCGCGCTCAGGGCAGTACTGGTTTGCAATTGGGCATCAAGGTAGCTGTTGTAGATACGACGCACGTCGGACAGCGTCGTACCGGTGCCGATGTAGCCGACACCCAGGCCGATATTGATCTGTGCCGAAGCCGTGGTCATTACCTGCTGACGCGAGTAACCGGCGGTATCCACGTTGGCCGTGTTGTTACCGATAGTGTTGATCGCGGCACTGCTGGCATTGATACCTGAGAGCCCAATTGAAATCAGCGACATGATTCAAAACCTTATAAAGTCGTGGAAGAGCCCGATGCAGCAGCGTAAGTCTGGTAACTCTTCATCTGCTTCGCGATCTGCGAAATCTTGCTGGCGTAGGCCGGGTCAGTTGCATACCCGGCCTTCTGCAATTCTTTTACAAACTGTTCCGGTTTATCGGCCGAATTGACCACTTCTTTATACCGATTGTTGTTCTGCAACAGGCTGACCAGGTCGTGGAAGCTGTCGGCGTAGGAATCGTAGGAACGGAAGTCTGCGGTTTCCTTGACCATCTTGCCGTCACGGAACTCACTGGTAATGGCGCGCGCTTCAGCGCCTTTCCAGCTACCCGCCGCCTTGATGCCGAACAGGTTATGACTGCTGCTGCCATCCTGCTGACGCATGATCGACTTGCCCCAGCCGGTTTCCAGCGCAGCCTGCGCCACCAGCATCACCGGATCGACGCCAATGCGTGCGGCCGCTTCCTTGGCGAGCGGCAACATCGTTTCGACAAACTGGTCAGCACTGCTGAATGCGCGCTTGGCCGGTGCCAGCGGTGGCTGGGCCATGGAACGCACGTACTCAGGCGCGGGAGCCAGGTTGGGGTCGAGCGTCCAGTCGCCGTTGTTGCCATTGCTGCTGGCCGTTGCGCGAGCAGGCACCGGGCTGTTGCTGACAGCTGCTGTGGCGGAAGGCACGATGCCGGCCAGCAATCGGTCGGTTAGCTTGGTTGGCAACGACAGACGACGCGAGTTGAGCGCCGCCATGTCATTGCGTCCATCACCGGATGCCGAAACTGCGGCAGCCGCCTGATCTGCCGCCGCCGAGCGCGTGGCCCACAGCGGACGCTGATAGACACTGGTCGCCAGCCCGGTTTTGGCCGGGGTCGTATCGCCAGTCGTTGCAGGCGTGGCTGTCGTATCGTTCGGCGCTGCGTGCTGAATACCCTTGTCCTTGGACAGCTGACGCATCAGCACATCCTGCAAACCGATGCCGTTGCCACGGGTGGACAGGGTGACCGCCAATTGCTGGTCATACATGTCCTGATACTGCCGCGTCGCCGGGGTGTTCATCGGGTTGTCCTTGGCCAGCACTTCGTTGGCCGAGCGCATGGCCTTGAGCATCTGGCTGACGAACAGCGACTCGAACTCCTGAGCAACCTTCTTCTGGTTGGCCACGCTGTCCTTGTCGCCATGCTTCAACGCTGCCAGACGGTTGACGTCGGTGTAGGCACCGGAGTCGACCGCTGACGAAATTCCGCTCTTGGGCATGTCCATAATCGAGTCCTCAGATGACGATCAGGTCGGCTTGCAACGCGCCGGCCTGCTTAAGGGCTTCGAGGATGGCCATCAGGTCACCGGGCGCAGCGCCGACCTGATTGACCGCACGCACAATCTCGTCCAGCGTGGTGCCTGGGCCGAATTTGAACATCGGGTGCAGTTCCTGCTGGGCATTGACCCGCGAACGCGGCACGACCGCCGTCTGGCCACCGGACAATGCGCCCGGCTGGCTTACAATCGGGTCTTCGGTGATGGTCACGGTCAGGCTGCCGTGCGTTACGGCAGCAGGCGAAACCTTGACGTTCTGACCAATCACGATAGTGCCGGTCCGCGAATTGATGATGACCTTGGCAGCGGTCTGGCCAGGATCGACTTCCAGGTTCTCCAGAATCGACAGGTAGTCGACACGCTGACCCGGATCAAGCGGCGCGGTCACACGTACCGAGCCGCCGTCCAGCGCCTGAGCAACGCCAGGGCCGAGCAGCTCATTGATCTTGTCCACAATCCGCTTGGCAGTGGTGAAGTCGGACCGGTTCAGGTTGAGGGTCAGGGTATTACCCTGATTGAAGCCGCTCGGCACCGAGCGCTCGACCGAAGCACCACCGGGAATACGGCCCGACGACGGAACGTTGACAGTGATTTTCGAACCGTCACGACCTTCCGCATCAAAACCGCCGACCACCAGGTTGCCCTGTGCGATGGCGTAGACATTGCCGTCGACACCCTTCATTGGCGTCATCAACAGCGCACCGCCGCGCAGGCTCTTGGAGTTACCGATCGAGGAAACGGTGATATCGACCGTCTGACCCGGTTTGGCGAACGCTGGCAGATCCGCGTACACAGCAACTGCTGCAACGTTTTTCAACTGCACAGTGCCGGAACCGGACGGCACCTTGATGCCGAACTGCGACAGCATGTTGTTGAACGTCTGCAGGGTGAACGGGGTCTGGGTGGTCTGGTCGCCCGTACCATTGAGACCCACGACCAGACCGTAACCGATCAACTGGTTGGCCCGCACGCCGGAGATGCTTGCGATGTCCTTAAGACGCTCGGCGTGAACGCCGAACGCTGTGGACAACAACAAGGTCGCCGCTATCAGTTGCTTGAGCTTGATCATGTCTATCCCGCTATCAGAAAGGGAACAACGGGCTGAGGAAGAACCGGTCGAACCAGCCTGGCTGGCTGGTATCGGCAAAGGCTCCAGTCCCCGAATAGGTAATACGTGCATCGGCAATACGGGTGGACGACACAGTGTTGTCGGTGGCGATGTCATCAGCCCGAACCAGCCCGGCAATACGCACCAGCTCGTCACCGGTATTGAGGGTCATCCACTTCTCGCCGCGCACCGCCAGAATGCCATTGGGCAACACATCCGCCACAGTCACAGTGACCGAACCGGTCAGGCTGTTGCTTTGTGCGGCCTTGCCATCGCCCTTGGTAGTACGAGCGCCGGTATAACCTGCGTTAAGGCTCAGGTCATTGCCACCAATCGGGTTGTTGGTAGTCAGGCCCGAACCGAACAGCGAGGTCAGACCAATACTGTTGGTGCTGTCCTTGGTCATGGCCGAAGTTGCCGCCTTGCTGGCTGCCATACGCTCGGAAAGCGTGATGGTGATGATATCGCCGATACGGAAAGCCTTGCGGTCGCCATACAGGTTCTGCTCGAAACCGGCTTGATAGATGGCACCATTGTTGGCAGCGGCCGACATGGGTGTACGCGGCAACACCGGAGCGTAATAAGGGTCATTGGGCTTGGCCGTCGGCGCAACGCAGCCAGACAGCAGGGTGATCCCGCACAATGAAGCGATCAACACTGAAAAACGCGGAACACTAAGGCGGTTCATGACACTTGAAACCTCGCGGTGTAACAGGCGCTTATCAGGCGCCCCGTCGGATTGAGCAGTTTTACGAGCGACAACATCAAACACTTACAGGTTCTGAGTCAGGTTCTGCAGCATCTGGTCGGCGGTCGAGATTACTTTGGAGTTCATCTCGTAAGCACGCTGGGTGGTGATCATGTTGACCAGCTCCTCAACAGTGCTGACGTTGGAGTTTTCCAGGGTGTTCTGCAGGGTCGGGCCCAGGCCGTTGAGGCCTGGCGTGCCGATCTGCGGCGCGCCGCTTGAACCGGTTTCCAGATAAAGGTTGCCGCCGATGGCCTGCAGGCCAGCCGGGTTGATGAAGTCAGCGGTCTGGATGTTGCCGATGATCTGCGGAGTGGCGGTTGCACCGGCCAGCGTGACGGAAACAGTACCGTCCTGACCGACTGTGAAAGTCTGGGCGTTCTGCGGAACGACAATCGCAGGCTCAAGGGCGTAGCCGTTGGCAGTCACGATCTGGCCGTTGGCGTCCAGGTGAAAAGTACCGTCGCGGCTGTAGGCAACAGTGCCGTCCGGCTGGGTCACCTGAAAGAAACCACGACCGTTTACCGCCAGGTCCAGCGGGTTGTTGGTGGTCTGCAGGCTACCGGCCGTGAAGTTCTTCTGCGTGCCGACGATGCGCACACCGGTACCCAGTTGCAGACCGGATGGCAGCTCGCTGTCCTGAGTGGACTGGGCACCCGGCTGGCGTTTGATCTGGTACAGCAGGTCCTGGAACTCGGCACGGTCACTCTTGAAACCTGTGGTCGAAACGTTCGCCAGGTTGTTGGAGATAGTGGTCAGGTTGGTGTCCTGAGCGGCAAGGCCGGTTTTAGCGACGTATAGTGCAGGAAGCATGTGTGTTCTCCTCAAGCGCCGGTTTGTCGGCGCAAGCTGTCATTGATTAGCCAAGTTGCAAGACGCGAGCCATCGACTGATCGTCTTCTTCGGCTGTCTTCATCATCTTGACGTGCAATTCGAATTGACGGGACAAGGCCAGCACCGAGGTCATTTCCTCGACCGCATTGACGTTGCTCGCCTGCAGAAAGCCGGACTCGACCTGAACGGTGGCATCGGCAGCAGCAGGCTGGCCGCTCTTGGTGTGGATCAGGCCATCGGGGCCTTTTTCCATGGTCTTGAGGTCAGGCTTGACCAGCTTGATACGGTCGACCTGCGCCATCACCTGCGGGCTTTCGCCCAGCGAGCGGATGCTGATCGTGCCGTCGGCACCGATCTCGATCTGCTGCTGAGGCGGCACGGCAATCGGACCGCCATTGCCCATTACCGGCAAACCGCTGCCGTCGCGCAACACACCCAGGGCATCGATGTTCATGCCGGAGCTGCGGGTATAGGCTTCGCCACCGTCGGGAGTCTGCACGGCAATCCAGCCATCACCCTTGACGGCGATGTCCAGTTCACGGCCGGTCTCAACCATGGCACCGGAGGAAAAGTCGGTCCCCGGACGTTCGCTCATCGCATAGGCGCGCGATGGCATGACCTCGCCAAACACCGGCATCGAGCGGGCCTGTTCAAGGTCACGCATGAAACCGTTGGTTGATACGTTTGCCAGGTTGTTGGCGTGAGCCTTCTGCGCGATCGCGTTTTCGGATGCACCGCTCATTGCGACGTAAAGCAACTTGTCCACAGTCTTCCTCCTCCGACAGACGCTTGCCGCCTGTAGCTGTTCTGAAAGGGTTAAAGCAATTTTTGAACCAACTTGTCAGGCTCGATACAAATGCCTGATTAACCAGCAAAAACCGACATTCGATGATGCCCTTCGGGCAAAGCGCCACCCAATAGCGGCGGAGGACTGCCGCCTGCCGATCATCAAGCAGCGAGCACCGCCAAAAAAACTTCATTGGCATGGGCTGACAACCGGACCGACAGTGATAATCTTGCGGACACCGCAGCCCTGAACGGGAACCCTCATGCCTTTTCGTGCGTGCATTGCCGGCATCGCGAGCGCGAGCCTGATGACCTTCGCCCTCCTCGCCCAGGCCGCCCCCGCCCACTATTACAAATGGCAGGGCGACAGCCGGATTGTCTGCGCCCAGACCAGCCCCGGGCCTGGCTGGACACGGCTGAAAGGTCACTTCATCAAATCCGACTGTTCAATCTGATCAGGTCGACTGGATCAGCGTCTGCATCACGGTCGCCTCTGTCGATATCGCCTTGGAGTTGGCCTGATAAGCCGTCTGCGCCTGGATCAGAGCAATCAGTTCATCGGCCAGGACGACATTGGACCCCTCCAGCCCGTCACCGATGAGGCTGCCCAGCGTGCCGACGCCCGGCACATTGTAGTCGGCAACGCCAGACTCGGCGGATTCGGTCCAGCGCGTATCACTGCGCGCCTGCAACCCCTGCGGATTGGCGAAGCTGGCGAGTATCACCTGACCGATATTCTTGTTCATGCCATTGGTAAATCCGGCACGCAGGATGCCATCGCGCCCCGCGCTCAAGCTGCTCAACTGCCCCGCCGCGTGGCCATCAACATGAGTAGATGAACGCGAACTGGCGGCGTTGTGCTGAAGCAGGTTGGTGAAGTCGATCGTGATACCCTTCGCACTGCCAGCCGCACCGTTGGACACCCACTGTTCTCGCCCCGTGACCCGCTCGGCAGGCATGGCCGGTGTCCAGCCGGTCAGTTGCAGACCATTGTTATGGGTACTCGCAAAACCAGGGCCGCCGGTCAACGACTGTACCCAGCCGCCAGAATCAAACACGATGTTCGCCGTCAGCGGGTCGGTGGAATCAGGCATCTGCGGGTTGCGACCATCAATCAGCGCATGAATGCGCCAGCTGTTGGTGCCGTCCTTCACGAAATACTGCTTCAGCTCGTGCTGATTGCCCTGACTGTCGAAAATCGCATTGGCAAACATATCGCTGTACGTCTTCAGGTCCGACGGATCAAACGCTGGCACCGGGCGATCCATCAACGCATCACCAGGGTCAAGCATGCTGGTCGATCCATCCTTCAACGGCAGCGACACTGTGCCGCCGTTGGCAGCGCCGTTACTGACCCAGGCACCATCGACCTCTTCAGCCGGCCGCCAGCCTTGCAGGGCAAATTCGGTGTCCGAGACCTTACGAAGGTGCTGGCTATTGCCGCTGTATGACAGCGATCCGTCCGGTCGTTGCTCAAGGGTGACATGCAACGGCGCCACGCTGTTCGGGTCCACCGGATTACGCCCATCGATCAGTACATACATGGACCACTGACTGTCGCCGGTCTTGACGAAATACTGCTTGAGCTCATGATCCGCCGCGGGCACCGCAGTGGTCCCCGCTCCAGACCCCGCGTCCTTAATGGTACGGCCAACGGCCCGCGTGTAGGTCGCAGGATCGGCCGGATCGAAGACCGGCAAGCGCGCGAGCGAAGGCAGCGAGGCGTCCAGGTTGATGTTCTCGGCAACCCGCGTGGTGGCTCTGGCCGATACATTCGATGTGTCAATCTGCAAGTCGGTGCGCAACCCACGCTTGATCTCGCCCTGCTCGTTTGCCGCATAACCCTGCAATCGTCCACCCTCGCTGTCGACGACGAAGTTCGCCGCATCCTTGAGGAACGCTCCGGCACGGGTATAGGCAAGAGACCCACCGTCACTCACGACAAAAAAGCCGTTGCCCTGAATACGCATGTCGAGCGGATTACCCGACGTGGTCATGCTTTCGCCCTGATTGAAGTTCTGCTGTGTTGAAGCAAGGCGTACGCCATCACCTACTGCATTGCGACCACTGCCCAACTGGCTGGCTGAATACAGCGCCGAGAACTGCGCACGCGAGGACTTGAACCCGATGGTGCCGGAGTTGGCAATATTGTTACCGGCCACCTCCAGCCTTTTGTTCGCGGCATGAATGCCGCTGATCGCGGTATTGAACGACATGAAAACTCCTTCGCCCCAAAGGGCAACTCATAGAGGAGTTTTGATTCTCACATCATCGCGCGTAGGAGATTTCCAAGTACATTGACCGAACTTTCCGCAAGTTTAATTAAACTCGAACGTGCATCACTTTATAAAAAACAACTGTCTAGTCCTGAAATAGGTTTACACCTGTTTCACGCTCAAAACGCCCGATGCACCGCATCGGGCGTTTTGTATTTCAGGGATAAGTGTGGCCGCTCCCTATTGTAGATCTGCACCGATTCATCCA